>NZ_JAUBVX010000008.1:0-99573 GCF_036706065.1 Microcoleus sp. A2-C3
GTTGGAGAAATCCTGCCTCAGCAAGTCGGCTCTGTGAACAAAGAATCCCCTCGCCTTGATAGCTGGGGAGTGTCAACTAATACTCGGATTCCTATTCCTAAGATTCCGAGATCCAGGAACTTTCCGGCTGGGACGGCGCTGGTTCAAACTGCTCGCACTGCGAGTATTCAAAGCCTCAGCAGAACTTGTCAAACCCAAATCTTGCAAAATTTCAAAAGCCGCCCTTTGTCCGGTTTCGCAACCGCCTTCCATATAACCTTGATTTTCCAGCGAAGTGTGTTCTCCGGCAAAATATAAGTTCCCAACTCGTTCGCCTTCAACACCGTGCATTTGCGTCCATTGTCCGACTAAATAGCAGGAATAAGAACCTTTAAAAAAGCGTTCTCCCGACCAAAAAGCTCGTACAGCTTTGCCCGATCGCAAATTGCTCACTCCGGGAAAAACTCTTTCAAATTGTCCCAAAAATCTTTGTGCTTGGTCTTCGGGAGTTCCGGCACCGATCGCCAAACCCTGCTTTCCTCCTGTAAAATTAGTAACTAAAGCGTTACCAGTAGGAGCGAAAGGCGTAGCTTCCCAGCTATTTTGGAATCCTAAATCGGTAAACACAGAAGCAGTCGATTGATAAACTTCCCGCCAAATTCGGCTGCGGTAGCCGGTAACTAACTTAGAATTAGTACCGTAGCCCAATTGCTCGATCGCCCTGCGCTTTGGTTGGGGTAGAGGTACGTTAATGTTAACGTCTCGCAGAGTGCTGAAGGGCAAAGCTAATAAAACTCGTTCGTAAGTGCGATCGAAGGCGCTTTGTCCCGATCGCAAATTTACCCGATAGCGGCCATCCGGCAAAAGAGTAATCGCTTCCAAAACCGTCCCCGCCTCGATCGAACCAGACAATTGACCAGCTAAACTGTTGACAATTTGACTGTTGCCGCCGTCAATTTGATAACGCTCATCGCTGTTGCCGTACAATTGAAAACTGTCCGCTTCAGAACCGATTAAAAACAGCAGATTTAGCGCCGACTGTTCCTCCGGATCTCGGCCGTATTCCGTAGTGTAAGCAATGCGGAGCAACTGCCGGACAATCGTGCTAGTATCAGCTTGGTCTACATATTCAGCGATCGAAAGATTGTCCAATCTTTCCGCTGTTTCCGTAAAATCTTGATAACTAAAGTTATCTCCGACTGCTTCCAAATCAGCACTAATTTTACTGGCTAGTGGCGCAAATTCCGCGATTATTTGCTCAAGAGAAAATCGGCGTCCTTGAAAGAAAAAAGTATCCTTCACCAATCCCCGCTGTACGTTAGCTAAGTCGATCGCCCGCAAACCCAATTCCGTCGCTAGGGAAATCAAAGTAGTGTGGCCAGTGTCAATATATTCTCCCCCCACGTCCGCCGAAATCAACGTTCCAGCCACCTTAGACACCGTGCGAATCCTCCCCCCCACACGGTTAGTTGCCTCAATGATATCGGCGCGCACGCCCCCCTGACGCAGGCGATAGGCAGCCGTCAAACCTGCAATTCCCGCACCCACGACCAAAATGGGCGATCGTCCGCCTTGTTGAGCAAAAGCTCCCTCCCTGGTAAAAGTCGCAGCAGCTACAGCCCCCGCAGCCGCTAAACCCCCGTGCAGCAAGCCGCGCCGAGATATGGGAAAATTAGAACTGCGTGAATTCAGCATCCCCAGCAGTTCATCAGCCGGAATGCCCGTTTGCCGAGACTTTTGGGCAATACTCGCAGCGCGGCGCAGCATTGCCATCAGTGCAGATTTAGCCATAATTGAGCCACCCTCACAAAAAATTGATGTAAACTGGATTCTCGATCGAATTTGATTATAGCTGGGGAGTTGTCAAGCACTTTCCAGAGTGACAACTCCACACGCTGACTGTTCGATCAGTACAGCATGGGCTTCTGAATCAAGAAGCTTGTCATTAGCCTCAGTAATTCATCATGCCAGAATTACTACGTTACTTCAGAATATATAGGCACTTTGGGATGCAGGTGTGGCAGCCGAGTTCTAGTCCCAGACACTGCGGTTAATCATTAAACATTTCTACTGGCAGCGGGAAAGTGTGATTAGCATTAAACCTGGAGCAACATTGGCGAAGAACACCACTCGCAAGAGTTAAGTTATTTATTAACTTAAATACAAATCATGAATGTTCTCGTAATCAATAAAGATGGTCGTCCCTTGATGCCCACCACTCCCAGAAAAGCGCGAGTTCTACTCAAAACAGGCAAAGCAAAAATCATTGATCGCGACCCACTTACAATTCAATTAATCTACGGCAGTGCCGGATATATCCAGCCAGTAACTATCGGCATTGATACTGGTTATCTCACCATTGGCTTCAGCGCTGTGAGTCTAAAAGAAGAGTTAATTGGTGGAGAATTAAAATTACTTTTCTCCGTCAGCGAACGCTTAAGTGAGCGAAGAAAATATCGGCTTGATCGCCGCATTCGCCTACGGCACCGCGCTCCCAGATTCGATAATCGTCGCCGTCCGGCTGGTTGGTTAGCTCCGTCAATTCAACACAAACTTGATGCTCATATCAAATTAGTTGAACGAATTAAAGCTCGATTACCTATCACCAAAGTCATTCTTGAGACAGCTAGTTTCGACATCCAGAAAATTAATAACCCTGAGATCGAGAAAACAGGTTATCAAACTGGAGAGCAGATGGGCTATCACAATCTGACTACTTACATTCGCCATCGAGATGGCTATAAATGCCAAAACCCTGAATGCAAGAGTAAGTCCGGTACGCCAACTCAAATTCACCATTTAGGTTATTGGAAGTCAAGCCCTGACCGGAGCGATCGACCAGCAAACCTGATTACTCTATGTGTTAAATGCCATACACCAGTCAACCATCAACAAGGAAAGTTCCTGCACGGTTGGAAGGCTCATGTTAAGAGTTTCAAATCCGAAACTTTTATGACCACAATCTATCGACGGTTGCTGAATGTTTTAGGTGCAGAGGAAGCCTTCGGGTTTGAAACCAAGTTCAAACGAGAGGAACAGAAATTAGAGAAGTCTCACCATAATGATGCTTTCGTGATTGCTGGCGGGACGAATCAGTTCCGCTCCGAAACACTGGTTTTAGAGCAGATTCGGTGTAACAAACGGTCGATGGAGCAATTCTATGATGCAAAATATATCGATACTCGAACTGGTGAGAAGGTATCGGGCGGTCAGCTTTTTTCGGGTCGGCTAACTCGGAATACGAACCTGAATGGTGAGAACTTGCGAGTCTATCGTGGAGTGAAGATATCGAAAGGTCAGCGCCGAATCAAGCGGCAACGATATCGATTCAATCCGAACGATTATGTTTTGTTTGAAGGTATTGTCTACCGAGTCATCGGGATGCAAAATCTCGGCACTGGGGTCAAAATCGCCGATTACCCTGGTGCTAAAAACAAGGTAGTTAACGTCAAGAAAGTCACGCCTGTCAAACGTCGTTCAGGCATTTGTGCAAAATGAATTTTAGTCGCAGCCCAACAGAAGATCCTGATTTGCTCATTTCGTCATCCATCCCCGTCCTGGTAATATCTGAAGATTGTTGGTTTGGACGGGGATGGAATTATCGCATCACCGCGCCTTCCATCCCACTCCAAACGGAGTACCGTTATGGGGTGGGGATTCCCATCTGTTTTGCTAAAGTACAAAGAGATTTTTTTAATAATGCTAACCCTCAGAACACTGTTCGACAGCAAATTTTATCTCGAAAACAACCCAGATGTCGCCGTAGCAGTTGCCAGAGGCACGGTATCGAGCCCCTTCGATCACTACCGAAAAATTGGTCAATTTGAAAATCGCGATCCTAATGCCCTGTTTGACGCCAGCTATTATTTAGACACCAATTCAGATGTAGCAGTATCAGCGGAAAAAAACCAATTTTCTGGTGCCCAGCACTTTATTAAATTCGGTCAATTTGAACGGCGGAGCCCCAACCCTTTCTTCGATGTTGGCTTCTATCTCACCAGCAACCCCGACGTTCAGACAGCAGTCCAAACTAATCAATTTAGCGCCTTTGAACACTACTTCAAAGTCGGTCAATTTGAAAACCGCAAAGCCAGCGTTTTCTTCGATCCCAGCTTTTATCTAGAAAGATATCCGGTGATAGGAGCAGCAGTCAGCAGTGGCGCAGTTAAAAGTGCGATCGACCATTACATTCAATACGGCCAACAAGAAGGACTGTTGAGTACACTCCCCGCTCCCGCCGACAATTTGAACGCAGCAAAAAGCCTCGGCATTGTTGGAGAAATTCAAACGGCGAGCGATTTTGTAGGAGCTGCTGAACCAGCCGACATTTACAGTTTCATCCTCAATACTCCGAGCCTTTTCAGTGCAACTGTTGACGGTTTGAGTGCAGATGTTGATGTAGAATTAATTCAGGATCTCAACGGCAACGGCGCAGTTGGATTAGACGATCTTATTGCTTCGTCTAACAATTTAGGCACGGCTTCAGAAACAATCGTCAGCAATGGAGCTTTGCCTCCGGGGACTTATTTCATCCGCGTTTCTCAATTTCAAGGCGATACCGATTACAACTTGAGATTGCTATCTGCTCCTTCAGCAATACCGCCCCAAACTTAAAATCGAATTAACGCCTATAGCAAGCCTAAATCCGTCAAACGAACACACACTCTTCTATTCTTTTCTCTTCCTTAGCGAACTTCGCGCCTTCGCGGTTTGTTAAATAAATCTGGTTCATAAATGATTTAGACTTGCTATAAAACAAGCTTCCCAATCACCAATTAGCAATTCTCCCGGTATTAATTATTAGTTTCCGGCCCGCCCGGAGAAGGCAAAGATTGAACCGGTGTCGGAGGCAAATTAGAGCGACTTTTGTTGAGAGTAGCCGACACCAAAGCATAGCCCAAAACAGCAGGCAGGACGATCGCACTCAGAAACACGATCGCCCCCGCCCAAGTCATCGCATTCGAGAGCGGGCCGTAATGAGTGCGGTAAGGGTCAAACGTTGGTAAATTAGGCATCGGGGCGTCCCGCAGCGCGATCGGACGTTTGAACCGCACCCGCCTGTCATCCAGCTTTTCGAGCAAAATCCAGCCAACTTCCGCCTCTTCCCGACACAGCTTGTGAAAAATCGCCGGATTGCGAAACAAATCGCTGCTAGCCCGCACAATCTTGTATTCCCAAACTGTCAAATCATCAGGATTGCGATCGGATTTTGGATTGCCATTTGCGATCGCATTTTCAGGCGCAGTAAAATTATCTTCTTGAGATTCGTACCGAGTCAAAACTTCTTCCTCCTCATCGCATTTTTGCCCCGCAGCTAATTGCTCGTGGCTCACCAAGATACCCATGATTGCAGCCTCCAAGCCGAGACTGCCAACCATCAAACTCCAAATCAGAATTTCAGTCATAAAAGGAGTTAAAAATTAAAAATTAAAAAATCAAAAGACTCGCTTTTAACTTTCAATTTTTAATTTTCAAATAGCCTTCCACCACGCAATCTGCACCCACCGCGCGCCAAGAAACCCGCTCTAAAGTTAAAGCATCAGTCATTGCAGAAAACCCCAAATCTCCTACAGGAGTTGGAGCATCTTGGCCGCCGACAATTTTAGGAGCAATAAAAGCCATAATTTTTTGAACTGCACCTTCAGCAATTGCCTTAGCAGCCAAAGTGCCTCCACACTCCCAGAGTACAGAAAGAAAAGATCGATCGTACAAATAAGCCATCACATTAGTCGGTGTCAGCGGCGACAACTCCACAACTTCTACCCCTTTGGCGATCAAAAATTCCTGAAATTCCGGGTTAACCCCAGGCTCAGTCAGCACCAAAGTAGCCGCCACAGAGGTTTCCCACAACCAAGCCGACTTCGGCAAATCCAGAGTGCGGCTCATCACCACCCGCAGAGGATTATGCCGATCGGGTTGGTGGCTAGTCAATAAGGGATTATCTAGACGCACCGTATTTCCCCCAACAATCACCGCATCGCAGCCGACGCGCACCCGATGCACCTCGCTCCTCGCCTCCTGGCCTGTCACCCAAGCGCTATGACCGGTATTGGTAGCAATTTTACCGTCCAAAGTCATCGCATATTTCAAAATTCCGAAAGGCTGGCGGTGCAAAATCCGGTGTACGAAAGCCTCGTTAAGTTTCTGACAAGCTTCCCCTTCCACTCCCGTCACCACTTCAATCCCGGCTTCCCGCAACCGGGCCAGCCCAGTTCCCGCTACCAATGGATTGGGATCGACCATGCCAACCACTACTTTTGCCACCTTGGCCTTGACTAAAGCTTCGGAACAGGGAGGAGTTCGCCCGTAGTGGTTGCAGGGTTCCAGGTTGACGTAGACTGTCGCTCCGGCGGCGAGTTCCCCCGCTTCCCGGAGCGCAAAAACTTCGGCGTGAGGTTGGCCAGCACCGGGATGGAACCCTTCGCCGACAATCTTGCCGTCTCGGACAATTACAGAACCGACGAGGGGGTTGGGTGCGGTTTTGCCGAGGGCGTGGCGGGCCAATTCTATGCAGCGGCGCATCATGGCTCGATCGAACTCTTGAATTTCGTTGTCCAGTTGTTTTGTAGCTTGCTGCTGTCGATTAGCTAAGCTGGCGATCGGTTTAGCGTCCGCCGGAAAAGTTTCCATAAGATCTTGGTATGATATCTATCCCTGAGTGTACTGACTTTGATGCTAATTTTGGGTGCGAAACGACGATCGATTGCCGCTGGGACAAACTGTACGTTACCACTGAGATATTGCATCATTGTCAATTAGCCTTTTATGAACAGGCAAGATGCCTATTCCACAAGAAAATTTATCTTTTGTGGAACAGGCATCTTGCCTGTTGCTGACAATGGTGCAAGATGTGAGTTACCAGGAGTGAAGGGCAATTTAGGGCGATCGACCCCACACACCCAAACAAATAGCTTTAACATGAAGAAACAATAGCAGGCGCTTGAGAAAACATGAGTCAGGACATGGAGCGGGAATTTGCCAGCCGCGACGAATTAATAGCCTACGTGCGCGAACAGTTTCCCGAAGCCGCCGCCCGCGATAGCAACGTACCCCCAACCACAGGCGGGCGCAAAGCAGCGGAGACACTCCTGCAAAAAATTGACCCAGGCAAATACGCCTCAAGCCGCAACTTCCTCAACGGCGCGGTAACGCAATTGTCGCCTTATTTACGCTACGGCGTTTTGAGCCTTGCCGAAGTCCGGGATGCCGTGCTCGCCAAGGTGCATCCAGAAGAAGCCGTAAAACTTGTCAACCAATTGGGTTGGCGGGATTATTGGCAGCGACTGTACGCCGAATTGGGCAAGGGGATTTGGCAAGACCAGGAACCCTACAAAACTGGTTACACTGCTAAATATTACAGCGAAACCATGCCGCAGGATGTCGTCGAAGGCACGACTGGTTTAGTTTGCATCGACAGTTTCAGCCGCGAGTTGCGAGAAACTGGTTATTTGCACAACCATCAGCGAATGTGGATTGCCGCTTATCTCGTACATTGGCGGCGCGTGCACTGGCAAGCTGGAGCTCGCTGGTTTTTGGAACATTTGCTAGATGGAGATCCGGCGAGTAATAATCTTTCTTGGCAGTGGGTAGCGAGCACTTTTAGTCATAAGCCTTATTTTTTTAATCGGGAAAATCTGGAACGTTACACTAAGTCGGTTTATTGTGGTGATTGTCCTCTGTACGGGCAATGCGATTTTGAGGGAACTTACGAAGATTTGGAAGCCCAGTTGTTTCCCAATGCCGAAAAGGTCGATCGCACGGGCGGTTCTCAAAGTTGGCAACGCCCTCAAAAGGGAAAGAAAAATTAAGTCAGTAGTCAGTTGACAGTTGACAGTTGTCAGTTGTCAGTTGACAGTTGTCATTCGGAAGAGGGAACAAGCAATTAAAATAATTAATTTTTTTTACAATTCCCAATTACAATTCCCAATTCCCAATTACAATTCCCAATTCCCAATTCCCAAGTTATGAAGAATCCAATTATTTGGCTGCACGGCGACTGTTTGAGTCCTCAAAGTCCGGCTTTTCAAGCGCACCCAGAAGCACCGGCAATCTGGGTTTGGGATGATGCACTCATCGATGAATGGCAGTTGAGTCTCAAACGAATGGTGTTTATTTACGAATGTTTGCTGGAGTTGCCGATAGTTATTCGGCGTGGCAATGTGGCTGCTGAAGTTATCGCTTTTGCTAAAGAATCCGGCGCGAATCAAGTAGTTACAGCGGAAAGTCCTAGTCCTCGGTTTGAGGAGATTTGCCGGGAAATTCGGCAATTATACCCTGTAGAAGTTTTGCCACCAGAACCCTTTGTCCGCTACGATGGTTATATTGATTTGAAGCGTTTTTCACGCTACTGGCGCGTCGCCGAAAAATACGTTTTTTAATGGGGAATTGGTAATCGGGAATTGGTAATGGGGAGTTGGTAGAAAAACAAGAAAGAGGCAAAGCGAATCATCTGATTTTTTCCCTCTTCCTTCTAACAACTAACAACTAACAACTGACAACTGACAACTGACAACTAACAACTGACAACTGACTTCAAGTCGCCTTCAAACGCTGTAATAGCCATTGAAATCTAGATTGAGCCAAATCTGGATTTTCGACATTGTGGGCGATCGCGCGTTCGTCGTCGGGATCTTGATATATTAAATAATCAGTCTCTTCGCCGAAGCGTTTGACTGTACCCCGAAGTCTCGACGACAGAAATTTGGTAATCGCCCGATAAAACCGCAGGGAAAACAACACGTCTTGTTCCAGTTTTTCAGTTAGCAGCCGCCTCGGAATTGACAGGATGAGACATTCATCAATTGTCGTGACGCTAGCAGAAGGAAGTCTCCCGTCTACAAAAGACATTTCGCCCAACACTTCCCCGCAGATGATTTGTCCAATTTCTTTGTCGCCCAAAGATGATACAGAAACGCTCAAAGTTCCATTCAGAACTATGTACAGCGCGTCTAAGGGTTTACCTTCGACGATCACGGTGGTGCCGGGGGGGACTATGGTGCGGGTGCCGTTGGCGAGCATCCAATCGATGTCGCGATCGCTCAATTCGCCTAATATCACTAGAACTTTGCTCATAAAGTAAGGTTGAGATGCAATAGTTTTTTACTAATTTTTACCAATAAAACACGGAATTTTAGACAATTATAATAATAATATTCACTAATTTTTACACGATCGAGCTACAACTATTTTGGGAACCAGTGCTATTCTACATCACTTGTCACAGACTATGCAGCAGCCGATCGCCCTGGCGCAACTGTCCCAATTTGAACGACTGCCCAAATATTTTTGAAAGCTTGCTGTATCTTGGTTTCGAGCCGGTGCGCCCTCGAAAACCCAATTTTTCCGGTACTACTGCGAATGCAGCGCCCCCAAGTACAGAATTATAGAATGCCAGCGATGCGCGCGATCGGCCTCTCAATTCAGCAGCAGCGAGGGTGAAATCCTTCCTAGGATTGATTTATAGCCGATCGAACTGTAAATTATAATTAGCATCAAAACCCGCTGTCCGTTCTTGAATCTAATCAAATTGCGAGTTGACTCCTCAAGGGTTAAGTGCCAATCTAGGAACAACACAAGTCATATTTGTGTCATTTTTGAGCAAAGCTCTCGATGGGAGCCCTCAAACACTTACACTTTTAACACAGCATTCATTGAGGAGTTTCTATGAATAGTCTATTTTCCAAGTCTACTTTTGCGTTAATAAATCTTGCAGCTTTAGCAGTTTGTTGCGGTACCCTGTCAGCGAAAGCTGAAACTGGCAACTTGCCTGATGTCGGTACAACGGCAACTTTGGCCGCTCAAAATATTGACCAAGTTTCTCAGCCTGTGGCAACTTCAGCGGTTAAACCCGATGCAGAAACCACCGCTACTAATACAAAAATTGATTCTATCAGTTGGAGCGAACTAACAGCAGCGGCAGAGCCAGCAGCCTCCCTACCGGCAGCCAACTCGCAAGCATCTGTGGGCACACCGGCAGAATCCACAGCAACAACATCGGAAATTGCGGAGACTGAAACTGCGCCAAATACATCGATTGCTGCTGAGACCGAAAAATCGGCAGAAACAGCTAAAATTGCTGATAGCGTCAAAGTGCAGCCAACGGTGGAGATTGCCGAAAAGATCGATCGACCTAATTCCGAACTGACAGCAGCCAAGGAAGAAAAAGAAGTCAAAACAACACAAGAAGTGTTAAGCAATCCTGTCAGCACTTCCGCCAAAACCCTGACAAACCAACCGAAACTTGCCGAAAAACCGGCAGCAGTCTCCGAACCAACTGAAAAAGTAGCTCAAGTCCCCACCATCAGACCGGGCCGAGCTACCCGTTCAGGGCCGAGCTACGTCGGTATTGGCGGTAACATCGGTTTTGGCGGAGATTCAGCCCTAGGCGACACTTCATTTGCGATTATTAGCAAAATTGGTTTGACAAACAATTTCTCGGTGAGGCCGAGTGTTTTGTTCCGCGACAACTTAACAGTTCTAGTTCCACTCACCTACGATTTTGTATCTAAAGAGGCCGTCGAAGTCAGCGATGATTTTGTGATTACCGCTGCTCCTTATTTAGGTGCTGGCGTAGCCATTTCTACCGGCGATAACGGTAATTTTGGCTTCATGATTACAGGGGGTGTAGATGTGCCGCTGTCGAGTAATTTTACAGCTACAGCCGGACTGAATATTGGTTTTCTCGAGGGAACTGATGTGGGATTGTTAGTCGGTGTCGGCTATACCTTCCCGAATCTGATCAGATAGTATTGCTATTTGAGCAAACGCAGGATCAGTAAATAGGCGCTGGGTTGACTGTAGGAATACAGTCAGCCCTTTTTTGATGGAAAATCAACAGCAATTCGCCGGACGCGGCTATTCGGAGGGGCAATTTGGAGGACACTTAGTTGTATAATAGATAAACTAGCCTTACTAAAAAGTAGAATCCTATGTCGCAGGGAATCTTCAACAAAATCCTCAATCAGCTTGACACCCTGGAAGTGCTAGAACTACAGCAACTAGAGCGTGCTATTGGGAACTCTCTGGCTCATAAAGAACAAGCTGCTCAACGCACAAGATTTCACCAAGCGCTGTTAACTTCTGGTTTAGTCAAAAAAATTAAGCATTCTTCTTGGACTCAGCAAACAGAACGGCGACTAATTCAGGTACAGGGGCAGCCTGTTTCTGAGACAATTATTGAGGAACGTCGCTAGATGACAATTTATTTTGTAGATAGCAGCGCGCTGGTCAAACGCTACATTAGTGAAATAGGTTCGGGATGGGTTTTGAATTTGTTCGATCCTGCACTTAACAACGATATCTTGATTGCTGGTATTACCAGTGTGGAAATTGTTGCTGCAATTACCAGAAGGTCGCGCGGCCGAAGTATCAATGCGACAGATGCTACAGCAGCGTGCAATCAGTTCAGGAGTGACCTGCAATCTGAGTATCAAGTTGTAGAATTCACCGAAAGTATTATTAACTCTGCAATGGCATTAGCTGAAACCTACGGATTGCGAGGCTATGATGCTGTGCAGCTAGCAACAGGCTGTAGCATAAATAACCTCTGCACAGCTAACAATTTGCCTGCGATGACTTTTGTATCTGCTGATGGGGAGCTAAATGCAGCAGCAACAAGTGAGGGTTTGGTAGTTGAAAATCCTAACAACTATCCGTAATATCGATCGTCGGAGGACGCGGAAATTCGGAGGATGAGGTGCAAAATTAATTGCGATCGCCCAGAGGGATTTTCCTCAAAGATATAATGATAATTGGCTCGCACTTTCTCCCCAAACACCCGAAAAAACCGTGACCAAAACAGAAATCTTAGCCGCACTCAAAAATCTGACAGCAGAAGAACGCCTAGAAATCATCGAAACAGCTTCCCGGATGATGCGCGAAGACATCGAAGCAAAAGTCCAGCGCAAAGCCGAGAAAAAGCGCCAACTCAGAGCCGCAGCAGAAGCCGCAGTCCTAGATTATATGCCGGGAGGTGCTTTACATGATTTGTGGTCGCCAGACAGCGAACCATATTTTGAATCTGAGGAAGAATACCTAAGCGCAGGGATCAAAACTAATGCGTAGAGGCGAAATCTGGCTGGTTACACTTGAGCCTACTGTTGGGGCTGAAATTGGCAAAACCCGTCCCGCAGTTATTGTCAGCGATGAGACGGTGGGAATTTTGCTGCTTGAAGTTATTGTTCCCATCACTGACTGGAAAGAGCGATATACACCTAGAAATTGGATGGTTCGACTAGAACCCAGTGGCGAAAATGGCTTGATTAAAGTCTCAGCCGCCGATTGTTTTCAAGTCCGTTCCGTTTCCCAACAAAGATTTGTCCGACAACTCGGAACCCTTTCCGAGACAATTATGGAAGAAATTGCAGAATCACTGATAATTGTTTTGGATCTGGATTGAATAACTAGGCAACAGCACACAAATAGTGTTATTTATAAGTAGATTGTATGGCGCGATGGCCTTAAATGATTCCTATACAACTTACACTCAAAAATTTTCTCAGCTATCGCGAAGCTGCTTTAGACTTTCGCGGCCTGCACACCGCTTGCATTTGCGGGCCTAACGGTGCTGGTAAATCTTCTCTGCTAGAAGCGATCGCCTGGTCACTTTGGGGCTGTTGTCGCAGCGATACAGAAGACGATATCATTCATATCGGCGAAATTGATGTCCGCGTTGATTTCACTTTCTCCACGGGCGGCCAAATCTACCGGGTGATTCGCAACCGCCGGCGCGGACAATCGGGGAGTTTGGAATTTCAAGTCAGCTTGAATTCTGCTACAACTCAGGATGGACTTAGTTTTCGCACGCTCACGGACAAGGGGCTGAGAAATACTCAGCAGAAAATTCTCGAACATATCAAATTAGATTACGATACTTTTATTAACTCGGCGTATTTGCGGCAGGGGCGTGCTGATGAGTTTATGCTCAAAAAGCCGATCGACCGCAAGCAAGTTTTAGCTAACCTCCTCAAGCTCGATCGATACGACACTTTATCCGAACAAGCCAAGGAAAAAGCCAGAGAATTTAAAGCCAAAGTCGAAGTCCTCAAACACAGTTTACAAGCCGTACAAGAGCAACTGCAACAAAAAGAGGCGATCGCATCCGAACAAACTCAATTACAGCAAGCAACCGATTTGCTCTCTTCACAGCAGCAAGCCGACACAGCACATTTGCACCAACTGCAACTCCAACACCACAACCGCCAAACTTGGCAAAAACTCCTCGCAGGCCATCAGCAACAGCACTATAATATTTCTCAAGAATGCCGCCGCTTGCAGCAAGAACTCAGCGCCGCCAAGCAGCAGCAGAATGAGCTACAAGCCCTGTTGACACAAGAAAATGAAATTACAGCCGGAATTGCCTATTTTCATAGCTTGCAATCCACCGAAGAATCTCAGGCTGGTAAATTCAAGGCTCATCAACAAGCCCACAATCAGCGCCAAAACTTGCAAGAACAGCAACGGCAAGAACTGAGCCTTTTGCAAAACAAAATTCAGCAATTGCAAGCTCAATTAGATGTCTTAGAACAAGATGAAAAAGATGTTCTAGATGTTCTCAAACAGCAGCCGGAGGTTGACAAAGGACTCGCACAGTTGCAAGCAGCCCGATCGCGCCTCAATGAACTAGAGCAACTGCAATTGCAAGTTTCGCCGTTGCTACAACAGCAGCAGCAGTCGCAAACTAAGCTCGATCGCGCCCACGCTGGTTTAACCGCCCGCTTAGCCGAAATCAACCGACAGGTGCAAGTTCAGCAACAGCAGCGACAGCCGCAATTACAGCAGGAAATCTCGGCCATCGCCCATCAAATTGTGCAGTTGGAAAACAAGCGAATTTATCAGGAGCGAGTCCGCGAAAAAGGCCAAGAAAGGCACAGCTTTCTGGAAAATCTGCAAGCCAAAAGCCGCGATTATCAAACCAGACTCACCGAAATTGACCAAAAACTGCAACTGTTGCGGAAAAATGAAGGAGAAACTAGCGCGGGTGAAGGTAAATCAGCCAATTTTGCGGAAACTCAGGAAGTGAATTCGCCTTTAATTGTCCGGGATGCAACTTTTGGCAATTGTCCTTTGTGCGATCGACCTTTAGACGAACACTACTGGAATTTGGTAGTCACCAAACATCACTCCCAACAGCAGGAAATCTGGAACCAACTGTGGGTTGTCCGCGAACAGTTAGCCGTCTCCGAACGCGAAATTCAAGTTCTCAGAAACGAATACCGCGAATTAGAACAGGAATTAGCACCTTACCAAGAATTGCGGGAACGCCGCAGCCATTTGCAAGCACAATTGGATAGCCTGGGCCAAGACGAAACTCGACTGCAAAGTATGCGTCTTGACGCTGCGGAAATCGAGCGGTTGCTGCGTACCGGCGAGTATGCAGCCGATGACTACGCTGAACTCCACCACATCGAACAGCAACTGCAATTGCTCAATTATAGCGATCGCAGTCACTCCCTCGCCCGCAGCGATGAAAAGCGGTTGCGGTGGGCGGAAATTAAGCAAGCTCAAATCAAAGATGCTCAACAGAAACTCAATAAAATTAACAGCCGCCGCCCGGATTTGCAAACTCAATTAGCCACTGTACAACAACAGTTAGAACTGCAAAAAAATAGCTCGGAAATTCAGCAGCAAATTCTGTCTTTAGATAGATACATTGCGGAAGTTGGTTATAATTTGGAACAGCACGAACACGTCCGCAGCGAAATGCGTAAAACGCAATTTTGGATCGCCCGCGCTGAAAAATTGCGATCGGCAATTCAGCAATTCCCGCAAGTCCAGCAGCGGGTTAATGAAATCGCCAATTCTATCGCAGTGCGCGATCGCGATTTGCAAGCTGTCACCGCTCAAACATCGGCGATGAACCAGCAGTTACAAGAACATCCCGATCCCACAGCCCCAATAAGTGCGATCGAACAGCAAATGGGCCGCCGCCGCCAACAGCTAGACCAACATTTGGGAAGTCTCGGACGACTCCAGCAGCAGCAGCAAAATCTGGAAGCTTTGGAAGTTCAGCTAGCCGCTCAAAAAGAGCAAATGCAGGTTGCTAAACGCCAATACAAAGTTTATCAAGAGTTGGGTCAAGCCTTTGGCAAAAATGGCATTCAAGCTTTAATGATTGAAAATGTTTTGCCTCAACTCGAAGCTGAAACTAATCAGATATTGTCGAGATTGAGCGCGAATCAGTTGCACGTTCAATTTATTACTCAGCGGGCGGCGGCTGCTAAAAAATCAACTAAATTGATTGATACTTTAGACATTTTAATTGCTGATGCTCGCGGGACTCGCGCCTACGAAACTTACTCCGGCGGCGAAGCTTTTCGGATTAATTTTGCGATTCGGCTGGCGCTGGCGAGATTGTTGTCTCAGCGGGCGGGGACGGCTTTGCAAATGTTGATTATTGATGAGGGATTTGGGACTCAGGATGCTGAAGGGTGCGATCGCCTGATTGCTGCAATTAATGCGATCGCCTCTGACTTCGCCTGCATCCTCACCGTCACCCATATGCCGCACCTCAAAGAAGCTTTTCAAGCTAGGATTGAAGTAAGCAAAACTGCTCAGGGTTCTTGCATCAGTTTGTCAATTTAAAATTGTTATACCATTTTGAATTTTTAATTATCGATTCAAGATGCAGCGGTTGAAACCGCGTCTACACAAACAAAACCCGGATGGTGCGCGGGTTGAAGATAAGACTGTTTATTCCCCGGAGATCCCCCTAAATCCCCCTTAAGAAGGGGACTTTGAGAACACTCTTGTCCCCCCCTCTTCTTCAGGGGGGCTAGGGGGGATCTCCGGGCTTAACTGAACCGTATTCTTGTATAGGCGCGAATTCCATTCGCCCGCTCTTCAACCCGCGCACATCCGGGTTTTGTCTGTATAGGCGCGAATTCTATTCGCCCGCTCTTTGATTCGCTCTTCCTTCCATTCGCCCGCTTTTCCATTCGCCCGCTTTTCCATTCGCCCGTGGGCTTTTTGGGGTTGCTGGGTTTGTTAGGTTAAACTAAAAATAAGCTTATAAAATCAGAGTGCCTCAAGCTATTAATAATTTATTATTGTTCTATTCGCTCCCTTGGAGTTTGGATATTGCTACCGATGACAACAGACTCTTTTCATCTGTCTCTGCTAGAACGAGCGATCGCAGCGTCGAGCAACAGCATCCTGATTGCAGATGCTAGCAGCCCTGACACACCTATTATTTACTGCAATCCTGCTTTTGAGAAACTGACGGGTTACAGTAGCGAAGAAGTTATGGGACGCAACTGCCGATTTTTGCAGGGTGCCGATACCGATCGCGCTGAATTAGACAAACTCCACAGCAGTTTGCGATCGGGAACAGAAATCAAGGTAGTTCTCAAAAATTACCGCAAAGACAAAACTCCTTTTTGGAACGAATTAACCGTTTCCCCCGTTCTAAATGGCGAGGGAAAATTAACTCATTTTATCGGAGTTCAAAACGATATTACCAAAAGAATCACAGCCGAAACAGCCCTGCAAGAAAGCGAAAAAAGATTGCGGGCGATCGCCACTGCGACTCCCGTTCCCATCCTAATTACACGCCAGTCAGATAGCGTGATTTTGTACGCAAATCCTGCCCTAGGCAAAACTTTTAATTTGAATTCAGAACAGCTTATAGGTAGTAAAAAGAGCGACTTTTATGCCAATGTGAGCGATCGCAGTCAATTGCTAGAATTCCTCAAACAAAACGGCTTTAGCGACAGCGATCAAATCTGCTTAAAAAAAGCAAACGGCAGTTTTTTTTGGGTAAAGATGTCGATGCGATCGATTGATTTTAACGGCGAAGCAGCAATTTTATCGGCATTTTACGATATTACCGCTCGCGTAGAAGCAGAAACAGCACTACGCCAAAGCGAAACCAGGTTTCAAAAGTTGGTTGCCAACGTTCCCGGCATGATTTATCAATTTCAGTTAGCAGCAGACGGCACTTTTGCATTCCCCTACGTCAGTTCTGGCTGCCGCGAACTCTACGAATTAGAACCAGAGGTGCTCCAAAATTTAGCTATTACTGCGATCGAAATGGTGCATCCAGACGATGAACAAAACTTCCAGGAAACTGTTGCTATCTCAGCTACAACTTTAGAGCCTTGGCGGTGGGAAGGCAGATTAGTTTTACCGGGCGATCGGATCAAGTGGGTTAGCGGGGCTGCCCGACCAGAACTGGGCGAAAAAGGTGATATTATTTGGGATGGCTTGTTGATTGACATTAGCGATCGCAAACTTGCAGAATCAGCACTGCGGCAAAGCGAAGCCAGATTTCAAAAAATGGCCGCCAACGTGCCGGGAATGATTTATCAATACTTGCTGCATCCCGACGGTTCTCATCAATTCATTTATGTCAGTCCCGGCTGTTGGGAACTGTACGAATTAGAACCCGAAAAACTCAAAAAAAACGCAGCTTTTATGTGGTCAGCAGTGCATCCAGACGACATAAAATTTTTGTCAGAATCCCTAGCTATTTCCGCAGAAACTTTACAACCTTGGAAACATGAAGCGCGGATCGTAACCAAGTCAGGAAAACTGAAATGGATTCGCGCCATTGCCCGCCCCGAACTGCAACCGGGCGGCGAGATACTTTGGGAAGGCGTGACAATCGACATCAGCGATATCAAGCTCGCAGAAATCGCCTTGGGCGACTCAAAAATCGCCCTGGAACAAGTCAATCAAGAACTCGAAAAGCGCGTCCTAGAACGCACGGAAGCCTTGCAAACTTCCCAGAAAATGCTGTGGTTGGTAATCAACAACATCCCTCAGTTTATCACCTGGAAAGATCGAGATTCAGTTTACCTGGGCGGCAATAAAAATTTTGCCAAAATCGCAGGTTTCAATCATCCCACTGAAATCGCTGGTCTCACCGACTACGATATGCCCTGGAAACCAGAAGAAACAGAATTTTTCCGAGATTGCGATCGCCGGATCATGGCAACCAACACCCCAGAATATCACATTATTGAGCGCCAACTGCAAGCCGACGGTACTCAGCGCTGGCTGGATACAAATAAAATACCTTTGCACGACAATTATGGCAATGTGGTAGGCATTTTGTGTACTTTGGAAGACATCACCGATCGGCTTTCCCTAGAAGCTAAAGTCCGAGGTAGCGAGGAACTATTTCGCAAAATTTTTGAAGATGCACCCATCGGTATTTACTTAGCCAATTTAGACGATCACCAGTTGGTACGAGTCAATAAAAATTACTGCGAAATGCTTGGATATACCGCAGCAGAATTGCTCGGCAAAACATTTATAGAAATTGGACATCCCGAAGATCGACCCAAAAAAATCCAAGTTGCTGCTGCTCTTTATCGGGGAGAAATTACCAGCTATCAAATCGAAATCCGCCAGATTGCGGCGACAGGTAAAATTGTTTGGGTGAATGTGACATCTACTCTGATTCGAGATGGCGAAGGAAAACCTATTTACAAATTAGGGATGATTGAAAATATTACCAACCGCAAAATTTCCGCAGCAGCACTCCAAGCTTCAGAATCTCAATTGAGAAAACAAGCAGCTCAATTGCTAGAAGCCTACGAAAAACTCCAACACGCTCAAATCCAATTAGTTCAATCTGAAAAAATGTCGAGCCTCGGTCAAATGGTTGCCGGTATCGCCCACGAAATTAACAATCCCGCAACTTTTATTCACGGCAATATTTCACACACAAAAACCTATTTTTACGATTTAATAGAACTGTTGAATCTCTACCAGTATTATTACTCGTCCCCAGCTCCTCAGATTGCTGAAAAAGTTAAGGAAGTAGACTTAGATTTCCTCAAGGAAGATTTTCCAAAAATGCTAAATTCGATGATAGTAGGAGTAGAAAGAATCAGTAAAATTGTGTTGTCGTTGCGGAACTTTTCGCGACTGGACGAATCAGAAATGAAGCTAGCAGACCTTCACGAAGGAATTGAAAGCACGCTGTTAATTGTGCAGCACAGATTGCAGCATGAACGTAAAGAAAGCCGGATTGAAATTATTAAAGATTACGGAGAAATATCGAAAGTCTACTGTTGTGCGGGGCAGTTAAACCAGGTATTTCTCAACATTATCAGCAATGCGATCGACGCTCTAGAAAACCACAAGCAACTCAGGACGATCGTGATTCGTACTGAAATGAAAAAAGCTGGGTTGAACAATAGTACAAGCAATGTCGGTGAGGGCGATCGCATTGTAATTTGCATCGCAGACAGCGGCCCGGGAATGACCGAAGAGGTTGGTAAGCGGCTGTTTGACCCATTTTTTACCACAAAACCGGTTGGGTCTGGAACAGGCTTGGGACTGTCTATCAGCCATCAAATTGTGGTAGAAAAACATAAGGGAAGTCTGCGGTGCATCTCAGCGCCCGGACAAGGAGCAGAATTCTGGATTGAAATTCCGGCGTAAATGATGGAAATTTAGATCGGACGTACGGTTTTAAACCGCGCCTACACCAACGAAGTCTACCTCCGTGGACTGAAGAAGATAATGTTATTTTAACCGTTCGGTCTTCAACCCGCTGGGAGTGCGTGAAAGTTTGTAGAGGCCCGGTTTCAACCGCCCGGTCTTATTTTAATGCCCAATTGCCGTCGGTGCTTGAGTTATCAGGGTTTTGAATTTAACGGCACTGAGACGCCGAAATTAATCTCACTTGTGCGGTGTGCTCATCTGCTGCCATTATTCGCTAGGCAATTATGCTGAAAAAACTACCTTTATCCTGGTCTCGCTACGTTCCAGCCGGGTTGACACTTCTTTTGGGTGTCGGATTCTCGGCCCTGGCATTTGCCTTGGTTTGGGACTGGGAAGACAGGCGCCACGATTACGAAATGCACCGCCGCATCGATGATATTTCGATCGGCATCGAACGCCAACTCAACTCGGACTTAGACGCAGTTCTCGCCCTCAGCGACTACATGAAAGCCTTTAGCGCCGTCGAGCGTTCATCTTTTGCCAGCTTTGTCGGCCGCCCCCTATCTGTCCACCCCAGCCTGCAACTCTTGGCTTGGGCCCCTCGCGTCCCCAATTCCCAGCGGGCCAACTACGAAGCCCAAGCCAGAAGCGAAACCGACTCCAGTTTCGAGATTACAGAGCGCGGCCCTGGCGGAGAACTGCGCAAGGCCCGCCAGCGTTCCGAATACTTCCCGGCTTTCTACGTCGAACCAACAGCCGGAAACGAGACAACATTGGGCTTTGACCTTAACTCCTACCCAGAAATTCGCGCCACGATCGATCGCGCCCGCGATACTGGAGAAATGATTGTCACTAGCTACGCCGGCTTTGGGGTCAACTCCCCGGAACCGGGTCTTTTGGTAATAGTTCCGATTTACAAAAATAGCACTAAACCGACTACCGTGGAATCCCGCCGCCAACTGCTGCAAGGATTTGTTTTGGGGGTATTTCAAGGCAAAGATATTTTCCAAACCTCTTTAAAAGGACGCAATACCGACTACCTCACCATTTATCTCGCCAGCGAGGCTCCAGACAAGCAAGAAGCAGCGCCGCTGTTACCGCCAAGGGCCGACACGGTTCTCCAAAACTTCGCTGCTAACGGTCAAATTCCGCAATTTGCGGTGCTGTTCCAACCGGCGAGCCAACAAGTGCTGACCGCATCGGTGGCTGCGAAACAAGATCTCAGGTCAAATTGCCCGATTCAAGACGAGCAAGATCCGGAGCGCCGAGCTTGCCAAAGGATGCTGAAAATTAGCGGCCGCCCGTGGTCTGTGTACGTGTCCGCAACGCCGGAAATTCGGAAGACTCGCAAGCACTGGCGTTCTTGGGGAACTCTGACGATGGGGATGTTGTGGACTCTGCTGCCGGTGACATATATGCTGACAGCTTTGAGCCGCACCACCCAAATCGAAAAGCTAGCCCGAGAAAGAATTCTCCAAGCCGAACAGTTGCAGACTGCTTACCAACAGTTGGAACTCGAACAAGGGAAATCCGAGCAACTGTTGCTGAATGTTTTGCCGGCGGCGATCGTCCTGCGTTTGAAGGACAATGAACACAATATTGCCGAAAGTTTTGGGGAAGTAACTGTGATGTTTGCGGACATTGTGGGGTTTACGGAGCTTTCTTCGAGAATTTCAGCGACTGCGGTGGTGAAAGTGCTCAACGATATTTTTTCGGCTTTTGACCATTTGGCCGATCGCCACGGTTTGGAGAAAATTAAGACTATTGGTGATGCTTATATGGTTGTGGGCGGTTTACCTACGCCACGAGAGGATCATGCGGAGGCGATCGCGAATATGGCGATCGATATGCTACACGAAGTTCGGATACTCAGTTTAGAGCATTCGGAGCCTTTCAGCATTCGGATCGGAATTAGCAGCGGCCCTGTAGTTGCCGGCGTCATTGGCTTAAAAAAGTTTATTTACGACCTTTGGGGCGACACAGTAAATATTGCCTCGCGCATGGAATCCCACGGAATTACCGGCTGCATTCAAGTCACCACCGAAACCTACGAAATATTAAAGGATAAATATACTTTTCAGAAGCGTGGCGCGATTCAAGTTAAGGGAAAGGGATATATGGTTACTTATTTACTCACAGGCAAAAAAGATGATTAACACCGCCCAAAAGCGGATACAAGGCTGCGATTCCCCGATCGACTAAGACTTTCGATCGCCAAGCTAAAATATGATAAGTTCAATGTATTCTGTCACGCCTGCACCAAATGAGGAAAAACCATGACGACGCTGCTAATTCAAACCGAAAGCATCCCACTGATCGTCAATCTCCCTGCGATCCAATCGATGAATGTTGAACAGTTCTATGAATTCTGTCTAGTTAATCGCGATTTGAGAATTGAGCGTACAGCCAGTGGGGAAGTTATCATTATGCCACCAGCCTTTTCAGATACAGGGAACCGCAACCTTAAAATTGCCCTACAATTGGGGAACTGGGCAGAAGAAGATGGCACAGGTGAAACGTTTGACTCCAGTGCAGGCTTTACCTTGCCCAATGGAGCCACCCGCTCCCCGGATGCCTCATGGATTAAACTAGAGCGTTGGAATGCCTTAACTGAAGCACAAAAAGCCTCATTCGCCCCGATTTGTCCAGACTTTGTGATCGAATTGCGGTCTTCTAGTGACACTCTCAAGGGATTGCAAAAAAAGATGCAAGAATATATTGACAACGGTGTATCGCTCGGCTTCTTGATCGATCGCAAAAACAGAAAAGTCTACATCTACCGTCCCGATCGCGAACCTGAAATCTTGGATAATCCTGAAACAGTGAGCGCAGATCCAGAGTTACCGGGATTTGTCTTGCGGATGGCAAAAATCTGGTAATGCGAGATCGTTACACCATACTCAAAGACATCAATTCATCTGTCATTTCAAAATTCGCCGTCACACTTTGCACATCATCCAAATCTTCCAGTGCATCCATTAACTTAAGGAGCGATTTGGCTTTTTCAGGAGTTTCTATTTCCACTGTATTGCTCGGAATCCAGCGATTTTTTGACTGCAAAACTGTAAAATCTTGTTGCTTAAAATGACACTCCCCGCTCTTTCATAGACTGGGATTCTTGGTTCATAGATCCCTTATTTTTTAGCTCGAATCACTAAATCAATTAACTGTTCTCGTCCCCAGAGTTTTACCCCATTCGCTTGAGCCAGTTTATGAGCATTTGCTGTAAACTCGCTGTTCGTAATTGCGATCGCATCCTGGGCCCCGTAATACTTAACAGCACTCACCACTTCTTGCACAGCGGAATTTCCCACCTTGCCTTGATAGCGTTTTGCCTGAACAACGGTTTTCTTGCGGGCTTTAGAGAGAATCAAGTCCGCACCAAAATCCCCCGTTTTGGGTGTCATTTCGACCGCATAGCCGAGATTGCGGAAACAGCAGGCTAAAAATTCCTCAAACTCTTCTCCCGTCATGCGATCGACCTGATCGATTAAATACCCAATCTCTGGGACTTCTAACCGCGTAGAACCTGCTAAAATCTGCTTGAATTTTTTCAGCAGAATTGCACTCAACTTAGCAGAAGGAGAATGAGCAGGTCGAGAGGGAGTTGGTGATTCAGTATCGATTAAATCAGCAATCTTTGGCACGTCTAATATCGTAGCAATTTTTAAAATTTTCTTGAAGTTTTGTAGCATATTGGAATTCAATTTATTAGTAGAAGCAGAATCAGAAGATCAATAGGGAATTTGTGATGCAGCTTGGAGTTCAGTTTATGCTTCAGTGGGTGGCGATACCGCATCCTCGCTCAAAGTTGGCTGGGCTTGTTTTTTCGCTTGCTTTCTTTTGCTCAAAACAGCCCGTTGAATTGTCAGCAAAATTTTTCCCTCTTGTTCATTAATTTCACCGTCAGCCTCGATAATCTCAGTGCATCGCTTTAAAAGTGGTTCGGCAAAGTCAAGTTCGAGTTGTTCGAGTAAAATATCCAACTTAGGAAGCAATTTAGACTTATTTGTCACAGCTTCAATCTCAGCTAAAGTCCTGGGATTTAAATTCGTTGCTTGTAATTCGGGTAATAACTGATCCCATCGGGTAAATTTTTGGCTGGCATAGACGACATACACCAAAATCCAATCCATTACGGTTTGTTGTGCGATCGCTTTTTCTAAATATTGCTCACTTTCCCCTTGCAATACCTCTCGTAAATCTCCCAGCTTAGTTTCGATTTTCGAGGAATCGAGATGCGCCTCATAAAACCGACAAGCACCGTATCCCAGCGCGTAAATCATTGCTGCACTGGCGCTAGCATTAATCACAGCACCAGCCAAGGGAATATTGCTGACAAGAGTAACTCCAGCTTCGATCGCTAAATTGCTACCCAAGGATAAACCGAAAATGGCGAGAACTTCTGCTTTGCGATCGCTCGATCGCAAATCCATGCCATAGGCGGCAGCAATTTGATAAACCAACTCGGCAGATAACGCCGTCATTGCCGCCAAATCCATGCCAGCCAACGCCAAAGCCGTGCCGGGGACTAAACTGCTAGCCAAGCCAGTTCCTGCCGCTAGCAAGGCTTTTTGCACCATCAAGTGATGTGCAATCTCTTGGGGTTTCTCGTGAGGATATTGGCGCTGTAACTCTCGAACTTTCGCCTCTGCCTTCACGACATCAACAGCATCTATAGCATTAACTAACCAGTCGATTTTGAACTTTTCAGTCAGTTTTTTCAGGATAGGACTTTGGGAAATCAAACCGATGGATGAACCCAAAAAATTGGGAACTTGCATTGCTGCACTTCCAGCACTCGCCGCTGCATTCCCCACAGCACTTGCGGTATTAACGATCGCACTTCCAGCACTTCCTGCTGCATTCCCCACAGCACTCGCCGTATTAACGATCGCACTTCCGGCACTGCCTGCTGCATTCCCTACCGCACTAGCCGTATTAACAAAAATCGCACTTCCAGCACTTCCTGCTGCATTCCCCACAGCACTCGCCGTATTAACGATCGCACTTCCGGCACTGCCTGCTGCATTCCCTACCGCACTAGCCGTATTAACAAAAATCGCACTTCCAGCGCTTCCTGCTGCATTTCCCACCGCACTCGCGGTATTAACGATCGCACTTCCAGCACTTCCTGCTGCATTCCCCACAGCACTCGCGCTTGTAGAGACGGCTCCCAAAACGGAACCGAACCAATGAGATTGATTCCCTCGTTTAGCCAGCACATCCGATTTTGGTCGATCGCTAATTTCTGCTACTTCGGTTGCTGATGGAAGTTCTGCTGAGTCGCTGCTGTCTGGGTTGATTTTGTTTTTATCTGGCATGGGTTTATACCATTTATAAAAAAGGTGGGTACAAAAAAAATATTAGATTTGTTTCCTTAGTTCTTGAAAATAACAGGTGCGTCGCTATTAAATTGTCGCTCTTTTTTGATGATTGTTGATGGCAACGCACCCTACGAATTTTGTTTTAGTTCTCTGATTTTATGCGGACTAAAGTCCTCACTACGAACCAAGGGAGTTTAAGTCATAATCGCCGACATCATTTCATCGGTCATTTCAAAATTAGCTGTCACACTTTGCACATCGTCCAAATCTTCCAGCGCATCCATTAACTTAAGGAGCGATTTGGCTTTTTCAGGAGTTTCTATTTCCACTGTATTGCTCGGAATCCAGCGATTTTCTGACTGCAAAACTGTAAAATTTTGTTGTTTCAAAACATCAGCAAGCTTTTCCAAATTAGCCACACTTGTCAAAACCTCTGCGCCTTCAGTATCCTCATCAATTGATATCAAATCATAGGATTCTGCTTCGGCTTCTAGGGAAGCTTCAAACAATTGTTCTTCATCAATCGGGCCGCTGATCGTACAAACTCCTTTGTGGTCAAACATCCAGCCCACACAACCAGTTTCGCCCAAATTGCCGCCATTTTTACTAAAAGCTTCTCGCAAGTCAGCCGCCGTGCGGTTGCGGTTGTCTGTCAGCGCTTCAATCAGAATCGCAACTCCGCCAATACCGTAACCTTCGTAGCGAATAGCTTCTAATTCCGAACTACCCCCGGCTAAACCGGCACCTTTGGCGATCGCCCTTTCGATGTTTTCACTAGGAATATCCGCCGCCTTGGCTTTTTCAATAGCTGTCCGCAGTTGAAAATTGCCAGCGGGATCGGGAACTCCGCTGCGGGCGGCGACAATTATTTCGCGAGATATTCTAGCAAAAACCTTGCCTTTAGCGGAATCAACTCTCGCTTTTTGGCGTTTAATAGTCGCCCATTTGCTGTGTCCAGACATACTGATTTAAGATTTTGAATTTAAAATGTGCGATCGAGATCAAATAAACCTAAGGTGCGGAGTGTACACCTTACACACATAGCATAAAATGCGATTTTTTGCACGAATCTCATCTTTAATTAAAGCGAACAACCGCTTCAGTGTCCGTGAGGTGGGAAGTATCGCCATTAAGTGCGATCGACCATTCGCCCTCACCGCGCACAACTTTCACCAAACAGCACAGAGAAGCCTTAATTTTTGTTTTAGGATCGCCCAATAGCCCGATCGCACTTCCCACAACCGACCCAGCGTGAGCTACTAATAATATATCATCAGGAAACTGTGCAGCGAGGCGTTTAGCAGTTTCCCCCGCCCTTTTGAGACAAGCTTCTCCGGTTTCGGGATAACTAGCAATACCGCCTTTGTAAGCAGCATCAATCCTCGGAAAACGCCTGCACAAATCCTCAATAGATTCAGTTTCCGGCATTTCCGTCATCCATTCAGGATTCAGCCATTCGCACAGTCCCCACTCTAATTTTATCGACAAATCAAGAGCTTCTGCCGCGTGATTAGCAGTTTGGACAGTACGCAGAAAAGGGGAAGCGAAAATGTGAGAAATTCCTTCACCTTTGAGGCGATTGGCGAGTTGTTTTGCTTGAACGTGACCGTCTTCGGAAAGGTGAGGGTCATAGCGGTGTTCTGCGGTGAGAAACCAGTCGGGGTTAACGAAGTCGATGCGGTTTCCGTGGCGTGCGATCCAGACTGTTTGTGGCATGAGTTGGTTTGAGTTTTGCTTCTAGATGTAATATTATATCAAAGTTTGTTAATTGGATTTCTTGCGAAGCTATTGACGAGAGTTTTTTTGACCGCAGATGCACGCATATAGACGCAGATGGATAGTGGATTGAGTAAGGGGTGATGGGGTGCGATCGTATTTGTTAATTCTCCCTTAGAGTTTTACTAATCTTGATTCTAAAGCTAAATTAACTATTCTTTCTAAAAAAGTGGATTCGTCACTTTTTCCAATTATCTTGAAATAGTATGTTATGGACATCGCTAATGGCGAACCGTGACGGTAGTTTCGTCCATACTTGCTCACATAAGATGCCAAATTCTTCATAACATAATTGTCTCTGTATACTGGATCATTCACAAATCTATCCCTTGCACCTAATGCCCTATAGGAGATATCAGGCATTAACTTAGCTGAAGGAGTAACCAGACCCAATTTGTACTCATCCTCATTAATCATTATGCCAATTCCCTTCCGAATATAACCTGTATCTGTGACTATTTCCCAATTAGTCCAAATTTTCATTCTAGCTAGGATTTTATTATTGTTGTATCCTCTGGGAAGTGGGAGCCATAAAAACATTGCAGGGCTATTTCGTCGGGGATCAAATCTAAATTCAGCAATCAATTTATTTTTCCCTAGACCATACTTAATACTACTAGAGTCAGTAATTTCCTTGATCCGTCTATCACAGCCTAAAATCTGTCTACGAACGCTCAAAACTCCTTCGCGTTCAGTTTCATTATATTGCTTGATAAATTTTAAAAGCAACCTTGGCGGTTCAGATAGAGTTTCGTTGCTGTATTGTTCTCGATATGTAATCCCTACTCGTGCAATATGTTCGGCATCTACATCTTTCAATTGTAAATATAATTTTTCCCCGTCAAGAACGATCGCAAATTGCAAAAACTGTAAAAGTAGATGATTGTACTTCCTATCTGTAAAACTATCCCTGTGAAAACTCGGCGCAATCGCGACTAAACGAACGGGTAGAGCGTAATCTACGCGATCCGCAAAAGGTTTGTGTTCCAACAAAGCATGATAATAACGAGTTAACTGCTGGACGATGTATCGATCTTCACCGTTTTTCAACTCCACCACAACTAACTGTTTATTCTCGTCCACCGCTATAATATCGCATCTTTGTTCGTTAACAGTGAATTGTCGCTTGATGACTGTCAAGCCGAGCAAACTCTCCAAATGAGCTTCGACAAAATCCTCTACAGCCTCTTCGCTGACAAATTCCCACCCTGTCCCTGTTTTTCTTAAGTCTGCGTTGCTCAGCATTTTGACCTTGGTATATAAAATAGTAATTATTGTCTTCCAGTCCGCGCACCATCCGGACATCGTTTGTATAGCCGCGAATTCCATTCGCCCGGTAAATTCCATTCGCCCGGCCACTTACATTGGGCCGGTAAATTACATTCACCCCGTAACTCGCATCATCTTATTTCCGCCTTTTTGAAACTCATAGGGAGCCTCTCTAATTTCCACACGAAAACTTTTGTTTTTTAATTCAGCAATAATCTGGTTTAAATGCTCGGATTCCTCCCCGCTAAAACTCTGCAACAGCGGAAACACCCGAACCTCCTTCGCAACCCGACACATTTCTGTAATTGCTTCGAGATGAAATTCTTCTGAAAGCAAATGAGAATAAGCAAATAAGAAATGGCTGCACAAAGCTAAATCAAACTGACCGTTATTGAATGGCAAAACTGGCAATTCAGCCTTCATGTAGCGGCCTTGCTCCAAACCAGTAGGAAAATCTGCTAAAAATTCCTGCATCGCTTTCATCCGCACTTCGCCTAGCTGGTACGGCGATTCAAAATTGTTCCACAGGTAGCCATCTACATTTGCCTTAACAGCGTCAATCACAGTTTGATATGTTTCTTGGATGCGATCGCCAATTTCCACCGCAGTAAACTGATAAACTGGATCGCAAGAAATTACCTTTTTACCTTGGCGAGTCATTTCGGCATTGAAACTCGCCGGGCCGCCCGCACAATCAAGAATTGCTAGCTTGAGGTCACTTGATGTCAAGCTAAACATTCCTATATATTCATCCAAGCAGCGTCCCCAGGGAATTACTTTATCTAATTTTAGTGACACTTGTCTTTGTCCCGCAGATATAATTATTTAATATTTTACCTCAAATAAGGCTAGTTTTTTCTATCTCTTTTATTGGGCTGGTTGATTTGTATCCCGAATTATGTATAAATAATTCTGAGAACAGTTGGCTGGCTTTACACTTTTTTGATAAATAAGGTACTCGACTGTCGCACAAATTTGATGAATCCACCTGTGGATTTTGCAGCACAGCGAGGCTACACTGGACAGAACGGAAAATAAACTAAAATTAATTAGTTAAATTGCGATCGTTCATTGGCAGGCTGCAACCAGGAAAGAAACATGAAACATACCGTTCAAACCGCTACAAGTCTTAGTTTGTCAGCACTCCTGGTGCTCAGCAGTTCGCTGCCCAGTATAGCTCAGTTGCCTGCCATCAGAACTCCTGCACCCACTCGGAACCCAAATCTGCCGAGAATACCGCCGCCGCCTCCGGGTTCAAGTTTGCCGATCGGCAATTCTGGTTCGCTGACACAAGAAGCAGCTTATACTTTAGGCCCGGGCGATCGCATTGCTTTAGATATCTTCGGCGTCCCAGAATTCAGCAAAGAATATCAAGTCTTAGTTGACGGAACCCTCAATCTACCAATCATTCGCAGCGTCTCAATTCAAGGATTGAGCCTGCAACAGGCCGCTACCGTCATTACCAAGCGATACGAACCCTTCATCAATGTTCCCGTTGTCACCGTGACTTTGATCGTTACTCGCCCCCTAAATATAGGTGTTGCCGGTGAAGTTACTCGCCCCGGTTCCTACAAAATTAATGCCAGCAGAGAAGGAACCGGAGGAGGCGTAAAATTTCCGACTTTGATGGAAATGCTGCAACTTGCCAAAGGGGTGACATCCGCAGGAGATATGCGAAACGTCCAAATTCGTCGTCCCCGCAGAGGTGGGCCAGAGCAAGTTATTACTGTTAATTTGCAGGATTTTTTAGACACGGGAAATTTGAGCCAAGATGTCACGATCCGAGATGGAGATACAATTTTTGTACCGACAGCAAGTTCTCTGAATACTCAAGAAGTCCGTCAAAGAGCTAGTGCTAACTTTTCCGCTGATATTACTAAACCAATTGGCGTGGTAATTGTCGGAGAAGTGAACAGGCCAGGGCCTTATACTGTATCTGCTTCGGATTTGCGATCGACTAACCAACAAACAGATCTGAGTTTTGTCTCTATCGATCAACAGCAAGGAGCAGGGGCAGTTGTCGGGCTACCAACAATCACTAGAGCACTCAAAATTGCTGGCGGTATCACCACGGAAGCAGACATTCGTCGCGTCCAAATCCGCCGCCGTATCAGAGGTGGCACTGAACAAACTATCATGGTAAATCTGTGGGATTTACTACAAAAAGGTGACGCAACTCAAGATGTTTTACTGCAAGAAGGAGATAGCATCATTATTCCGACGGCATCTACTGTAGACTTAGCTGAAGTTTCCCAACTTGGAAGTACGAGTTTCTCTCCAAACGCGATCGGCATTAATATTGTAGGGGAAGTGATCAGACCGGGAGCTTTGCTGGTGAAACCCAGTACATCCCTGCACCAAGCTTTGCTCACTGCGGGCAGTTTTAATCAATTGCGGGCGAAAAAAGACAAGGTGGAACTGCTGCGTTTGAACCCCAACGGTACTGTTACTCGCCGCACTATTAATGTGGATTTTGCTCAAGGGTTGAATCCTGACAATAACCCAACTCTCCGAAACAACGATGTAATTCTCGTAGCGCGATCGGGCTATACTAGGGTAGCAGACAATATCACTACTTTCTTGCAGCCGATAACAGGAGTTGCCACTGGAATCGGCAGTGTTAGTAACATTTTCACTGGGTTTCAAACAACTATAAACGCTTTTCAAAACTTATTTTTGGGAGGAGATTTCGAGCGAAAAAATCAGCTCGATCAGCTTCGTCAACAACGTGAAGATAGACAACAGCAACGTGAAGATAGACAGTTTGAAAGAGAGCGGCAAGCAGAAGACAGACAGCAGCAAGCAGAAGATAGAAGAGTGCAAGCAGAAGACAGACAACTACAACTTCAAGACAGACAGCGACAAATTGATGTTGAAAATCAGCGACTTCAGATTCAAAATCAACAACTTCAGCTTCAGCAGCAGTCGCCACAGCAAATTCAGTCTACTCCTTAGACATCATATAGCCTTTCTCAGAAAGATCAGGTACGCTTCCGGCATGGGCATAGGGCATAGGGCATAGGGCATAGGGCATAGGGCATACCTCACTTTTTTGAGAACCGCTATGAGGACACGGCATTGCCGTGTCCTGACTGTGGGTAATATTCATTCCGATGCCACCGGATTTGATATTATTTATCAGAAAGATGTGCGCGTTACAGAGGAAGAATTTAAAATATTTAACAAAACTTTCCTGTATATATCTAAACCTTTGGCATTGAGGTGAACGCCGTCTTTTGTTAAATCTCCATTCAGGGCTTTTTCCTGAAACAATGCTTGTATACCGCTAGATTCAACGGTCAGATTTTCGGCGGTGGCTACTTGATCGATGAGAACATTGATTTCGTCAACTCTGGCAATTGTTCCTGCTGATTTAGGATTGTAGCTGGCGGCAAGAGTTGAGTAAAAAGCAGGAATCAGAATAATTTTTTTTGTTCCTAGCGATCGCATAATTGCGATCGCCTCTTTCAAATTGCTGACAAATTGCTCGTCGCTAATCCCGTACATAGCATCATTTGTGCCGATCGCCAAAATCGATTTTTCGCAGGTAAACCCCTGGGGTACTACAAGTTTAAGCTGTTCTAGCAGCGAAACAGAACTCATTCCGCCGATCGCAAAATTAAAGTTTTCCGATCCCAAAGAATCACCCAGGGCCGAAGAAATAGAATCGCCCCAGACGCAACCTTGATATTGCCGATCTTTAATTTGCTGCACCTGATTGTACACAGAAACTTGCCACCACAGGGCAGAACTAACAGTGTCCCCCGAAGGTTGCGGGTTAGCCAACACCCGAAACGGGATGTACGCCGACAACAACAAAGCCAAGACGGCAGAGATTAATCTAAATTTAACTTTCATAAAACTTGCTACTCTGGCTGCTACTTGAGTTTATGCTATTCCTTTAACCAGCAGTCAGGATTTATGCAAATTTCCAGAAATTGCGATCTGTCACAATCCAAGTACCCCTACATATATCAAACTGAGGTGGTAAAATAATTTAGGAGTAATATATGTCTAAACCAGTGGATTGGACAGTTGGTATCCCCGCTAGCACCCTTATAGCCGTCGGAACCCAGGTAAGTGGCAGATTTCCTCTAGATGGAGCAAGTGTCCAAAACTTACTCTACCGCATGGATGGCAAGAACATTACCAGCTATATCGTCTACGATGACAGTGGACGGGCAATTAAGCGAGTAGACTTGACAGGAAGGGCTCATGCAAATGTGCCGACACCTCACGCCGTTGAATACAAACACAACCAAAACTCAGCAGGAGACATTTACGTGCAAGCTGAGAAAACAGTTAGGCCAGCTAGATTAGATGAAATACCCTAGAAATTATGTTCATCAAACAAATATCCTTGAATGCAGATAAACTAATCGATTTCCAGCAATGGAAAAAAGCCAACGGCGATGATTTTTCACTCTGGGATTATCTTTTTGGATCTGCTAATATTGAAATTGCCATAGCTTTCACAAAACTATTCTGGCCAGATTTTGTCGAACATGAAGGCGGTATCTTTTTGTCCGAAGCCTTTAACAGTCAAATATACGAACAGTGGAAAATCGAACTGGGGAATGATGTCGCTGCAATTGAGCAGGTGATGAACCACCAGCACGTTGATGACATTCTCCCCGGTGCGGAAAATACGAGTATCGACAATTTATTGTATTTGGGACAAGCATTAGCTCAGATGTGGGAAAGTCGCCTAAAATCGCTTTATCCTCAGCGCCGTTTTCAAGTTAAATGCGATCGGGACGAACACACGGTTGTAGTGACATTTTTTCAAGATAATTAATCAACCCTTCGCCCCCAACAATTCAGGTTGCAAAACCTGATTTAATTTGCCACTGCGAAACCCCTCCAAATCCAAAGTCGCGTACACAAAACCAAACTCCTGAAACACCGCTACTAATCCAGGCAAATCAGCATTTAATACAAACTGCTGAATCTCCTGGGCTGGTAACTCAATGCGCGCGGTGTCTCCATCCGATCGCACGCGCAGATTTTTCAGTCCCAACTGCCGCAAATACCGTTCAGCGCGCCCCACTCTTTGCAACTTAGCAACAGTGATTTCTTCACCATAAGGAAAACGCGAACTCAAACAAGGTTGAGCCGGTTTATCCCACCAAGGCAAATCCAATTCTTTTGCCAACTGTCGAACTTCAAATTTAGTCATACCAACTTCTGCTAAAGGCGATCGCGCGCCCCGTTCCTTAGCAGCCTGAATCCCCGGACGGTAATCCTTTAAATCATCACCATTAACCCCATCTACCACATAAGGATAACCCTTTGCCAGTGCTAGCGGTTTCAAAGTATCGTGCAGTTCGCTTTTGCAGAAATAGCAGCGATTAACCGGGTTAGAAGTATAATTAGGATTTGCCATTTCCTGAGTTTCTACTTCCTGGTGGGCGATGCCAATTTCTGCTGCTTGAATCCGCGCATCTTCTAAATCTTCTGGCAGTAGAGACGGAGAAACAGCCGTTACAGCCAAAGCGCGATCGCCCAACACGTCAAAAGCAATTTTTGCCACCAAAGTGCTATCAATTCCGCCAGAGTAGGCAATCAGCGCCCGTTCCATCTGCGCGAAAATATCTTTTAATTGTTCTAGTTTTTCCAATATCATAATTTCATTTTTTTGTAACACTACAAACAGTCGAGATTGCCGATCGATAACCTTGTCTATATCTTAGCTCGCTAATTCCATAATAAAAAAGGTTCGATCGTTCGGACTTTAGTCCTTATCCGAGAAAGGACTAAAGTCCGAACGATCGAACAATACGCGCGTTTTAAAATTCTCGGCGGGAAAATATGGCGATCGCAATTGACAGCAGCAACACCACATACAGCAAACCGTAGCCAGCATCTGTAATCAAACCCGCCAAGTAAGGAACTTGTCCGTAAACAGCATCATTTCTCAAATTAAACCGGGCTAAATCCGGCAAAACCAGATAAAGTCCCATCATCAATTGTTCAATGCCAGGATTTTTAGTTAACTTGCCCAAAGCCACTAAATCTCGCGTCGAGTGTCCCATAAAATAAACGCCAAATGTCAGTAAACTTGCCAGCAGCGAACTGCTAAAAACCCCAAATAAAATCCCAACAGCGGCCATGAGACACAGCTCAAACCAGATGAATAGTGAAGCAATTAAAATGCTGCCCAAAGGGTAAGGAATCCGGCTCAAACTCAGAATAGCCAGATAGATAACAGTCATTGCTGCTACCAGTACCGCCAGCACCGCCGACAGCCCTAAGTGCTTGCCCACAATTAACTCAGCCCGACTTATCGGTTTGGCAACTAACAGGTAAACAGTCCGCTTTTCAATTTCTTTGTTGACCAGTCCGGTAGCCACAAAGACTGTGGCAATTAGACCGAGAATACCGATCGCAGCCAAACCGATATCTAAGATAATTTTCTTTTCGGTTGTCGCTGCCAATTCCGGTATCAAGCGCACCGAGGCTCCCATCAACAGAGCAAAAATAATAATTAAGTAAAGGATGCGATCGCGAATTACTTCCCAATATACATTAGTCGCGACTGTCAAGATTCTTCTCAAATTCATCTATTTATTAACCCACAGTCAACTTTAGCCATATTTTAGTTTAAGGAAGAGGGAAGAAGGAAGAAGGAAGAAGGAAGAAGGAAGAAGGAAGAGGGAAGATTTTCCCCGCTCTTCGGCTTTCGGAAGTATCTTTGCGGAGAGTAAAAAGCGTTTTTCAGGAGTGCGATCGTCCCCGCTCGCTTGCCGAATATACAATAGCGAGCGGGACGCTCGCACTCCCGTGTAAAAGCTCTCCCACTCTCCCGCTCTCCTAACCGCCAAAGACAGCCTCAAACTTGACTATCTCCCGTAGTTCCATCTTTTTTCAATCCGGGTTTAGAGCGTTTGATCGCGTCGCAGGTTACAGTCGCCCGATTGGCTGTATCGAACACCTCGCAAGACTTTGTAAACGAATATATTTCCGGTCTAAAAACTAGCCCCATCCAAGTTGCTTGCATCTCTAACTGATAGCGCGACTGTCCTTGAACGATCGAAGTTTTGACATCCCAGCTAGCATCTTCTGGGACTATCCCAATTGTTCCTAACGCTTGATTCTTCAGAAAAAATCGCTCGTTGTCAATATCTATTAACATTTGTTCAACCTGCGGCCACGGTTTGGTGCGGGCTTCATTTTGCAGGTATCGCTCCATTGCATTGAGGATGACAACTCCTCGGGAGCGATTAATAGTTGGCTGTTGAAATGTCACCACATAATCGCTTTTCCTCAAATCCTGCGATAAAACGCTCGGATACTGTTGTATCCAACTTTGAATTAAAAAGTGAAATGCAAACCAACAGGAAAACGTCACATGAATTAGAGTAATCATCAAAAACTGAGGGCGCATCAACTCCCTGATACTTTCCCGTTTTGAATCGCTCTTCCAAACCCTGATGATAGCAAGAACTACTACTGCTATAATTGGGCCGCATATCCAGGCTATTTCCTTTTTGTCCGACGGCAACCTGATCAGCAACCACAAGCCAATTAAGAAGCTTGTCACCCACGGACTCAGACTTACTTTGTTAATTACAAAAGGTTGCTGGCTGGTCAGCAAACCCATTGAAAGTATAAAAAATAACCAGCTCATATCAAACATCAGAGTTCTCGTCGCCAAGTCAGTAACTGCCGCCACCGTCAGCACACCTAAAAAGATGCTGAGCAGTAAAGGCGTCTTCCAGTGGACAACTTTAGGCGGAATCATTGCCTTTTGGACTTTTTTATTGGTTTCCCAAAGGTTGTTCGTCAGCTTAGTTAGTTGCTGAGTCACATCCAAAAATTGCTTCATCATAGATTTCTATTATTGACGCTTTGCAAAAACAACACGGTTAAAATAACGAAATTGCTAACAGTGTGGGCGATTAAAACTGCCCCAAACTGAGTAGTTACTTGAAAAGTCTTTTTGGGAGGACGGCGGCTGAGGGTGGGCGGCCCTATAAACTGAGGTTTGGAAGCTTTTTTATTGCCGGAAACCACGTTTCCTATGATTTCTAATCCTTGCCATTTAACGAGAAAAGTTACTGCTAATATCGAGACGGCTATCATAGTTATGGTATTGTAAACATTCTGCCCTCCGCCTAATAAAATATAACCGATTAGCTGTTCTCGCAAATCTTTGGAAAGAACGCTTTCAATGCCGAAGAAAACTAACCAACCTACGCAAGTGCAACCGAGATTGAGGATGGCAGTATATTCAACGCTGGTTTTGGGGCCGAGTTTCAGTAGTTTTTGTAGAAACCACGATTCGATCGCGATCGCCAAAAACATAATTAAAATTTGCACCAAAACAGTCCGAAATGGGAAAACACTCGCAATCATAAGGATTCAGGTATATCAGCCCGTGTTAAATTTTAATTGTACATCACAGGGGGAATAATCAAGAGCCGCAGGTCTGAGCCGCTAATTGCTTTCGATCGCCCGAATGAACATCAGGTGGTTGAGGTTATATCCTATAATCTTTTGAGATCGGCCAACAGAATGGAAATATTAAACATTCAAGCGATCGAATACCCACCCCGAGACAGACTCAAATAACTGCGGATTATGGTAAGGAATGGCATTGGTATTCGGACAGCCTCATCCCGCTCAGAACGCGCCGCGGGTCAGATTCACGTCTACGACGGCGCTGGTAAAGGCAAGTCTCAGGCAGCTTTGGGAGTAGTGTTGCGCTCGATCGGGCTGGGTATCAATTCTGACTCTCCCACGCGAGTTTTGTTGCTGCGCTTTCTCAAAGGCCCCGGCCGCTCCTACGACGAAGACGGGGCAATAGAAGCGCTGCAACGGGCATTTCCGCACTTGATCGACCAAGTACGCACCGGCAGAGCCGAATATTTTGGGGCCGAAGCAATCACCCGCTTCGATCGCGCCGAAGCTCAGCGAGGCTGGGATATCGCCAAAGGAGCGATCGCCAGTGAACTCTATTCCGTCGTGGTTCTAGACGAACTAAACCCCGTATTGGACTTAGGTTTGCTGCCAGTGGACGAAGTAGTCCAAACCCTCAAAAACAAACCAGAATATTTAGAAGTAATCGCCACAGGCCGAGCAGCCCCCGAAGCTTTGCTAGAAATTGCCGACTTACACTCAGAAATGAAGCCGCACTATCACCCCGCAGCGGCAGAGCATAATATTTCCGGTATCGAAATATACACCGGAGCAGGCAAAGGTAAGTCTACCAGTGCCTTGGGGAAAGCTTTGCAGGCGATCGGTAGAGGTATCAGCCAAGACACATCTCACCGCGTGTTAATTGTACAATGGCTCAAAGGTGGGACTGGTTATACAGAAGATGCGGCGATCGCAGCATTGCGACAAAGTTACCCGCAGTTAGTAGACCACCAGCGGTGCGGCCGAGATGCTATAGTTTGGCGGGGACAACAGCAAGAGTTAGATTGTATCGAGGCAGAACGCGGCTGGGAAATCGCTAAAATGGCGATCGCCAGCGGCTGGTATAAAACGATCATTCTCGATGAACTCAATCCCACAGTAGACTTAGAACTGCTGTCGGTAGAGCCGATCGTCGAAGCCCTGCTACGCAAGCCCCGCGATACAGAAATCATTATCACCGGGCGCTGCCACAAACCCCATGCTTACTTTGACTTGGCAAGCGTACACTCAGAGGTATACTGTCACAAACACTATGGCGATCGGGGCGTAGAACTAAAGCGGGGTGTAGACTTTTAGACCCCTGCATGGCGCGGAGTTCAATCCGAGCCAGAATTATTTAAAGACCAATACGGTTCAGTTCACAGTGTTTGTTTCCAGAGATCCCCCTCGCATCCCCCTTCTGAAGTGGGACTTTGAGAAGACTCTTGTCCCCCCCTTTTTAAGGGGGGCTAGGGGAGATAAGTCTTAACGGAACCGTATTGATTTAAAAACGACCCTGCCTGGGAAACCGGAAATTAGCACAAAGCCTTGCAACCAAGTAACCAATCTCCCAATTTTCATTGTCTTCCCAAACTCCCCGATCGACCCTTGTTAATCTTGAATTTCCTTCCCCGGAGGCGATCCCTGATCGCCAACCCAGAATGGAACATTCAGAATATGAGCCGCGTCTTCTTGAGCGTGAGCACCTGAGACATTGCACAAGGATTATTAAAGGGTGAAGACATTGAAAATAAAAGCTTACAAGCAAAAAGTCCGTGAGGGAGAAAGTCTAGACAGGGTTAACACCAGTAGGCTAGACTTGCGGCTGGCAAACAGGTTAAACTACAGCGGCATCCAAACATTCGGTGTTCTAGGCAGTGTCTGTAGTCGCACCAGCGATGATCAACAAGAAGTAGAGGAGTGAAGCTGTATGACAACGTTAACTGACAATTCTGATCAAGCTAATTTAAACACTCCGGGACTGGGCCCGGATACAATCTTTGCCGGAGCGGGGGCGGATTTTATTACAACTTCTGCCCTCGGCGGCAGCTTAATATTTGGCGAAGGCGATAACGATACTCTAATTTCCGTCGGCCCCAACGATACCCTATACGGCGGCAACGACGAAGATTCATTAGTAGGCCAGCGCGAGCGAGTTTTCATGCAGGGCGACGCAGGCAATGACACCATAATCGCTCAAGCCCGGAATTCGACGCTGTTGGGCGGTGCGGGAGATGACTTGCTCCAAGGCACAGTCGATGGCAACCTGATGTTTGGTAATCAGGGCTCAGATACGATGCTGGGAGGCGCCCTGGGAAGAGACACCCTCTACGGTGGCAAGGACAATGACTCCCTCGGCTTCTTCATCGCAGGTGGCGGCAACAACCTCGATATTCGCATCGGCAGTGCCGGTGGCAATCAAGGCAGCAACTTCTTGCGCGGAGACTTGGGCGACGACTATGTTGTAGGTATCAATCAGAAAGATACTCTGTTCGGCGGTAAAGGCAACGACACACTGTATGGTGTAGCCAGCAACAGCTATCTGTCCGGCGATCTTGACAACGATACCTTAGTCATTGAGAACAGTACCCAGTCGAGTCCGTTTTCTTCGAGCGTCATCACCATTGGCATTGAGAAAACCACCTTGCTCGGCGGTGAGGGCAACGATTCTCTCGTCGGCGGTATCGGCGACTTTGGCACCGGCAAAAACTTCCTGGACGGCGGTGCTGGGAACGACACGATCACGGTTTATGCTACGCAGGACACGGCGCAGGGAGGCGCAGGCGACGACTTCATCAAGTCGTCTACGGTGTCTACACTTTCCAGCGTAGGTGCGCTGAGTTCATTTCCAGGCTTCGCGGGTCGCAACTTGCTCGACGGCGGCGATGGCAACGACACGATCGTTGCAGCTTTTGCGAGTGATACAATGATCGGCGGCGCAGGCAATGACACCTTGAGCGGTATCTTTAATCAAGCCTTCGGTGGAGATGGCAACGATACGATCGATGCCACTACTTTTAATGTCGGTACTACTACTGCGCTAGTTACTCTCGACGGCGGTCTGGGTGATGATCTGTTACTTGGCAACATCAGCACTAATCTTACTACCACCGGCACCGTCACCAACTTCATGAACGGTGGTGAAGGGAATGATACGATCGTGTTTGGTAGCAGACGCGATAAATTGATTGGCTCATTTGGTGGTAACGACATCATCTCCTACGCTAGCACTGTCAACTTTGCCGGTGTCACATCGACAAACATCATTACTGATAACTTAGGCAGCAACTTCATCATTGGCGGCAACGGTACTGATGTCATCACTACCGGTGCTGGCGACGACATACTGTTCGGCGGCCCCACAATTCTTATTACCCCAGGAGTTGATGGGGACGATACCTTAGATGCCGGTGGCGGAAACGACACAATGCTGGGCGGCTTTGGGAACGACTATCTGATCGGAGGAGACGGCAACGACTCTCTCGGCGGCGGGCCCGGTTCTGACACGCTGATTGGTGGCAACGGCGATGACAGCTTCTACTACAGCAACTCCCAGGAAGGCGGCTTCGACACCCTCACCGGCGGCGTCACCCCCGTCGGATTCAGCACCAGTCCAGACCAAATCGGTGACTTTAAACAACAAGGCCAAGACAAGATAGTCTTGAATAGTATTGCCTTCGGCTTCGGTGCAGTGAATGGGCCAAGCCAACTTCCTGGCCAATCGTTCGTGGTGTTTGACAACGGGACTTACGCTGGTGGTGTTAATACGACGAACATTCCTCAGGCACAACTTCCGCAGACAGCACCGTTCTTCTTTTACCAAGCTGAAGACGGACGACTAGGATATGACGCTGACGGTGCTAGTGGGTCTAAATCACCCATTACACTCGCAATCCTAAACAACAAACCAAACTTCGGTAGATCAGATATTACCCTGATTTAATTTAGGTGGCAGCGGGTGGGAGTGGTTTTAGAAAAAACCATCGCCCGCGCCAACTCTAAAAACTAATTGTGCGATGTTTCGAGCTAGGGATTCATATCCCTAGCTTTTTTGTTGAAGGGACTCGGCGGTTGAAACCGCGACTATACAAACGAAGTCCACCTCCGTGGACTGAAGAATTAAGAGACTCGGCGGTTGAAACCACGACTATACAAACGAAGTCCACCTCCGTGGACTGAAGAATTAAGAGGTATTAAAGCCAGATTTGGTATGACGCATCCTACAAGTTTGGGCGAGCAAAAAAAAGCCAGCAAACGATATGTTTGCTGGATTCAGTAGGCAGGAAACTTTTAGCAAATACTCTGACTAAGCTTTGTCTACAATCTCTTTTGCTTTATCTTTGAGGTCTTCTTTCATGTGAATTGCTGAGGCTTCGTCCTGCTTGGCTTGACCTTCTACTTTATCTTTCAGATTGCCTGTAACTTCGCTCACAGCTTCTTGGATTTTGCCTTCAATATTCTTAGCTGTTGCTTCGACTCTATTTTCAATGCTCATTATTTTTTATTTTAACTCTACAACTACTAAGATAGGATTTTCTAGTTGAGTTTGAATCCGTCTTTAGATAGATTTGCTGTTAACTTTATTTCTGAGTTGCAGGTTCGATCGCAATTTCGACAAGTTTATTTTTGGACGACAAACCCGATTTAATGGCGATCGCAGATTTAGGCACTTTAAACTTTTTCGCCAACAACACGATTAATTCTTGATTAGCTTTTCCATCGACTGGTGGCGATTTGAGATGTACTTTGAGGCTGCCGTCTGGTTGCTCTTCGATGCTTTGCTGTTTGGAATTCGGCTTAACTTTGACTGTAAAAATCGTCATACTTAGAAGGAAGAAGGAAGAAGGAAGAAGGAAGAAGGAAGAAGGAAGAGGGAAGAATTACCTATTACCTATTACCTATTACCTATTACCTATTACCTATTTACCAATTGCGTAGAAACTGGGTTGAATAAAGTAAGTCTGATTATTCAAGAAACGGCGACTGTTTCTGAATGTTCGATTTTTGTTCCCAAAACCTTCAAAAATTCAGCTAACCAGTTAGGATGAGCCGGCCACGCGGGGGCTGTGACTAAGTTGCCATCGACTACGGCTTCGGTAACGGGAACTTCGGTATATTTGCCGCCAGCGCGGAGGATGTCGGGGCTGCAAGCTGGGTATGCGGTGCAGCGTTTGCCTTCGAGCACGCCGGCGGCGGTGAGGACTTGCAAGCCGTGACAAATAGATGCGATCGGCTTTTTGTTATTAGCAAAGTAGCGGGTAATTTGCAGCACTTTTTGGTTGAGGCGGATGTATTCTGGGGCTCTTCCTCCGGGGATAATTAAAGCGTCGTAATCAGCGGCGTTAATGTCGTCAAAAGTTGCGTTTAAAGTAAAGTTGTGACCGGGTTTTTCGCTATAGGTTTGGTCGCCTTCAAAGTCGTGAATTGCGGTGCGAATTGTTTGGCCTGCGGCTTTGTCGGGGCAGACTGCGTGGACGGTGTGACCTACCATTTGTAGTGCTTGGAATGGTACCATTACTTCGTAGTCTTCTACAAAGTCGCCGACTAGCATTAATATTTTTTTTGCTGTCATATTTGTAACTCCTGTTATTGAGTTTTGGTTAAATAGGATTTAAAAGACTCGGCGGTTGAAACCGCGTCTACACAAACAAAACCCGCCGACGCGGGTTGAAGACTCGGCGGTTTCAACCGTACATCTTATTTGGGATCTAGAAACCGTTGCGGCCCCAAATCACCATTGAAATTGAGAAGGAGAACAGAACTAGCACCGAAACCCAACCGAGTGACAAAATATCCATAGCTATTTACTGAACGAACTGTACAAAGTGACTCCAACCCTTATGATAATTTAATTTGAGCCATTTTTGGAATGAAGGTGCTGTGAAGGATTCGTCAAATTTTAGTTTCGCTGAACGGGTAGAATCTTTGAAAGCAGGGACTGTTGCTGCTTTGTCTTGTTTTTGTGGTTTTGGGGCGATCGCCCTGGTTAACAGCTTAATCCTTGCCCGTTGGTGGGATTCTCTGGCGAGTTTGCAGGTAACGGCCGTTGACCTAAATTTGGGATTGAAAGGATTGATGGCACTTGTGGGCGGTTTCTTGTTCGGCGTGACATACCGCTACGCTATCCGGCGCGATACTAACCCGCACCTTAAATCTGGCGTGGTGTTGGCTTTTGGGCTGGTGCGGGCTTTTGGACAGTTGGATGCGGGACTTGATTTTGAGGCGGGGAAAATACCGGGTTTGCAGGAGTTATTGCCCTTGGCGGTTGGTGGAGTCGAGAGTGTGGTATTGTTTGCGATCGCGCGTTTGGTGTTGGATTGGGCGATCGGGTTCGACGGCTTCGCTAACGGGCGATCGTTGATTCAACCATTCGGGCGATCGTAGATTAAACCTTTTGATTCTTAACTCAGATCAAACGGCGGTTGAAACCGCGTCTACACAAACAATGTCCGCCTCCGCGGACTGAAGAAAAGAAGCTAATTTAAACCGTTGATTCTTCAACCCGCGCACCATCCGGGTTTTGTCTGTGTCGGCGCGGTTTCAACCGCCCGGTATTCTTTTTATTTCAAACCTAATACCTCATATTCTAAATTGCCGTAAACCATTTGCTTATCTACCGCCGACAAAACCTTATTGTTAGCAGCATCAGAAACTAAACACTGACAAACTAACTGCGCCACATCCGCCCGGTGAATAGTTCCCGCCACCCGACAATCTTCCGTTAAAACACCGTTACCCGTCGCAGGTTCCGACTTCAATCCGCCCGGACGAATCACAGTATAAATCATCCCGCTTGCTATCAAATGATTTTCCGCTTTTTCCTTTTCAATTAACACCGGGCGCAAAGTTTCTAAAGCTTGCGGCGGCAAAGCGGCGGCCGTGTTACCGCTACCGATAGATGAGACTAAAATAAACTTTTTTACGCCCGCTTTAACGGCAGCATCAATCAAGTTTTTGTTGCCTAAATAATCGGCTCTTTCCCCATCCTTTGGCAAGCCGCCAACGGTGCTGATTGCGGCATGGATTGGCGCGCCTCCAGCCATTGCAGCTTCCACAGCCGCAGCGTCCAAAGCGTCGCCAGTTATGACTTTGATGCCCATTGCTTCTAATTCGGTGCGCGTTTCGGGCGATCGCAAAAGTGCTGTTACTTGCATATTTTGTGCTACGAGACATTTGGCGATTTCTAGGCCGACGCCTCGACTAGCACCTGCTAAAAAGATGTGGGATTTATCTGTCATATTAATTTTGTTTTAGTTTGTGCAGAAGTTGGTTTTTTTGACTTGGGAATAGTATACAACAATCTTCTGTGATTTTTTGAATTAGTTTTTTTTTACCGCAGAGGGCGCAGAGGACGCGGAGGAAGAGATGGGAAAGATTGGCAATTTCCTATTTACGTTAGATTTTTTTGCCGACGATTACTACCCAAGATTGAGCTTCGCGCGGCAAGCCGGGAGGGCGATAGTAGTGATTGACAATTTCAAATCCTGCTTGTTCTAAACAAGGTGCTAAAGTTTCGTATTCCCATCCTGCTGTATAGCGTTTTCCTGTCGGCCGTTCGTCGTAGCCTTCCCAATTTCCCCGGCACATTGACATGACAATTGCACCGCCAATAACTAAAGTTTTGTGCAAATCTTGCAGCACTTTCACCATTTTGTCGCTGGGAATGTGAATCATGGAAGCATTGGCGAAAATACCGTCAAATTCGGCTTTTGGTAAGTCGAGATTCAGAAAAGATTGCTGCAAAACTTCGCAGCCGGATAATTTCTTGGCTATTTCTACAAAAGCCGGAGTTGCATCTAATCCTACAACTGTATGTCCTTGGCTTTTAAACGCTACTAAGTCTCGTCCTGGCCCGCATCCTATATCGAGGATTTTACCGGGATTGCGGGGCATGGCAGCGATTAGTGCGTCGCGATTTTGGGATACGTCGTGGTGCCATGTTCCTTCTCGGAAAGATTCGGCGGTTGCTTGGTATTCTGCGATCGTAATTTCTTCGCGTTTGTCCACAATTTCTCCTATTGTATTATTTGATATTGGTTAATTCAAGAAGACCGGGCGAATAGAATTCGCGTCTACACAGACAAAACCCGCCTCCGCGGGTTGAAGAATTGGCTGTGAAAATATGTTATTTTCTTGAGTCCGCGGAGGCGGACATCGTTTGTGTAGACGCGGTTTCAACCGCCGTCCGATCATCTTCCGAATTAACTTCTAACATTGAACCGTCGGGAGATTCGATCGCAAATCCTGCATCTCGAATCATATCCCAATCTTGATTGGCCGCTTGTCCGGGAGTAGTCAGATAATCGCCCACAAAGATAGAATTAGCCGCGTAGAGTCCCAGAGGTTGCAGAGATCGCAAATGCACTTCCCGTCCCCCAGCAATCCGAATTTCTTGGCTGGGAAGCAAAAATCGGAACAAGCAGAGAATCCGCAAACATTGGCGCGGATTTAATGTGTTTAAACCTGCAAAGGGCGTACCGGGAATCGGAATAAAAAAGTTGACCGGTACGCTAGTAACGCCCAATTTTCGCAGGGAAAGCGCTAAATCGATCGCATCATCATCCGATTCGCCCATCCCCAAAATTCCGCCGGAACAAGTGGTGATTCCGGCTGCTTTGACGTGTTCGACGGTTTCGACGCGATCGCCAAAAGTGTGAGTTGTGCAGATGTCCTCGTGGTACGATTCGGAAGTGTTGAGATTGTGATTTACGCGATCGACTCCAGCTTTCGCCAAACGGTGAGTTTGCTCCTCGCTCAACAACCCCAAACAAGCACAAATTTTCAGGTTATAATTTGCCTTGACGGTTTCTACAGCATCCAAAACGCGATCGAAAGTAGATGCGTTGGGTTGGCGGCCAGAAATTACTAAACAAAACGTACCAGCTTTTAAATCTGCCGCGCGCCCGGCCGCTTCCAGAATTTTTTCCTTAGCTAAAAGCGGATATTTTTCAATTTCCGCAGTCGAGATTTTGGACTGAGAACAATAATGGCAATCTTCAGGACAAAGGCCACTTTGAGCGTTTAGCAAATAGTGCAATCTGACGCGGTTTCCCCAGTAATGGCGGCGCACCCGATAAGCTGCGTTTAGTTGTTCCAGTAAAACCTCATCCGGCGCGCGCAATACGGCTAAAGATTGCTCGCGAGAGAGACATTTGCCCGCCAGCGCGTCATCAGCCAAATCATTCCAATTGGGTAAATTCATCACTAAAATTAAAGAGTTTACAAAGTATCCAAAACTTGACGAATTACCCGATAAATCGATTCTAATTCATCAGGAGAAATGCAGTAGGGAGGCATCACATAGAGCGTGTTTCCCAAGGGACGGAGCAAAAACCCCGCTTCGAGAAATCTGGCTCTCAATACAGGGCCGATCTCATTAAAATAACCGGAACTGCTTTCGGTTTTCACATCCATTGCTGCGATGGTGCCGCAAGTCCGAATCCGTTCGAGTTTAGGATGATCTCTCAGCCATTGATTCAGGTATTTGTGGTGCAGTTTTTCCATCCCTTCATACATATTTGGGTTTTGCTCCAAAAGCTCCAGGGATGCTACACTCACCGCACAAGCTAAAGGATTTCCGGTGTAAGAATGACCGTGATAAAAAGCTTTGTCCGATTCATCTCGCCAGAAAGCTTGATAAATATCCTCCGATGCCATTGTGACAGAAAGTGGCAAGCAGCCGCCAGACAATCCCTTAGATAAACACAGAATATCCGGCGCAGTTCCAGATTTAAGCGAAGCAAACAGTTCGCCCGTGCGCCCAAAACCCGTCATCACTTCATCGTAAATCAACAATACATTATATTGGCGGGCCATTTGTGCGATCGCCCGCAAAAACTCAGGGCGGCACATTCGCATTCCAGCAGAACCTTGCACCAAAGGCTCAATAAAAATGCCCGCATAGCCATTTCCATGCTTCAACAAAGACTCCAGTTTCTCCAAACTCTCCGCCTCCTTGCTTTCCACCTCCTCATCGCCGTCAAAAGTCGCAGGAAAAGGCACAACATCCCCAGGAAACATTAAAGGTGCAAAAGGTTCCCACCACAGCGAACTTCTGCCAGCAGACATCGCGCCCACAGTATCGCCGTGATAACCTCCCTCAAAACTAATAAAGCTAGTGCGGTTAGTTTCTCCGACATTTAGCCAATATTGAAATGCCATTTTTAGAGCAACTTCAACAGCAGTCGAACCATTATCAGAAAAAAAAATTCTCGTCAAAGAATTAGGCGTATGACTTATTAATTTATCTGCAAGTTTCTGGGCGGGTTCGTGCGTAAATCCCGCAAAGATAACGTGTTCTAACTTTTTTGCTTGTTCGTAAAGAGCCTCAGCCAGAACCGGATGGCTGTGTCCGTGAATCGTCACCCACCAACTAGAAATACAGTCGAGAATTTGCCGCCCGTCTTCTAATTCCAGCAGCACTCCTTTGCCGCGAATTACCTTTAGCGGCGCAGGAGCAGTTTTCATTTGCGTGAAGGGCTGCCAAATTGGTGAATTAGAAGAGTTATGTTCTGAATTTATTGTCATTTTTGCGCCTGTAACTAATATCAAATTGCATTGTAATATAACTGGTTAACTGGTTCCCAAGCTCTGCCTGGGAACCTATGTAAGCGAGGCTCTGCCTCGCGAAAAAGGAGGCAGAGCCTCCGGATCTGCGTTACCAGGCAGAGCCTGGGAACGAGTAGAAGTAGCCGTGCACACCTTACAAAATATCAAATTATACTTGTTACCAGTTACAATTTTTGACCAACTAAGAAATAAGTGATCATTGCTCCTTTACCTTTGACATTAATCTTACCGCGTTTTTCAAACAAATACTTATCGCACAGCAACTTATAAGTTGAGCTGCTAACTTGAATTTTACCAGGAAGTCCCTGGGATTCCATGCGACTTGCTGTATTCACCGCATCTCCCCACAAATCGTAAATAAACTTTTTAGTGCCGATTACACCTGCTACAACAGGCCCAGTATTAATGCCAATGCGAATGTTGAGAGGTTCGCCGAATTCATCGCTAAATTTTAGAATTTCTTGCTGCATTTCGATCGCCATTTCGGCAATAGATTCTGCATGATTTTTACAGGGAAGCGGTAAACCGCCTGCTACCATATAATTGTCACCGATGGTCTTAATTTTTTCTAAGCCGTATTTCTCGCTTAAACAGTCGAAAGCTGAAAATATTTTGTTCAGCAATTCGACTAATTCTGCAGGAGACGTGCGGGAGGATATTTCGGTAAAGCCCACAATGTCAGCAAACAGCACCGTAACCTCGGCAAATCCGTCGGCAATATTGATCTGTCCTTGTTTTAGGCGATCGGCAATCATTTCCGGTAAGATATTTAATAATAAACGTTCCGACTTTTCTTGTTCGGCGCGCAATATTTCCTCAGCTTCTTTCCGCTGTGCGATTTCCTGGTAGACTCGGTGAAACATTTGATTAAAAGCAACCATGACTTCTCCCAACTCGTCATCGCGCTTGACAGATAAAGAGTAGAAATCAGGTTTTTCTCGATCTTTGCTCAAAGCGTCTCCTGCTGCGATCAAGTCATCGCGTAATCTCAAGATTGGTGCAATTACTGTCACCCCTAAAAAAAGCATCGTCACAGAAGTTACAAAAGCTGATATAATGATGACTAAAACAGCAATTCGCCCGATAAATGCGTAAAGTTCTGGTTGAACGGTGGACGCATCGTGACGAACAATTAAGATGTAATCTCCTCCCAAATGTCGCTCAGTCCAAGCAACATCGTAGCGATTGCGATCGAAATTTTGCTTGTGAACTATACGAGCAATTTTCAGTTCATTTAAACTGATTTTAGGCTCTTCGCCAAGTGTATATATTAACTCACCGTTAGCTTGGTAAATAGATACTCCCAACACTACTTGAGAATCCTTAGTAATGTTTTTTACTTCTTCTTGTAAGAAAGTGCGATCGGAAACATCTTGGGCGAGCAAAAATTCGAGGGAATCAACTGTCGGCCGAGATAGCTGTTCCAGTTGAGTTAAAAGTTCATTTTCGCGCCTAAAATAAGAGGGGACTAAAATAATTCCCTCTATGACAAGAATGCTAGCAAATACCCACAAAGCTATTTGTCTGGACAAGCGAGATTTAAAAAAATCCAAGAAGGATAGAAGGCGCGCTGACATAGAATTTACTATTGCACAAATGGCTAATTTAGGACATCGGAAAAATAAACCCAGTCAACGAAGATAAAACGGCGGTTGAAACCGCGTCTACACAAACGAAGTCCGCCTCCGCGGATTGAAGAAAGAAGATAGCGTAATTTTAACCGCCCCATCTTCAACCCGCGCACCATCCGGGTTTTGTCTGTGTAGAAGCGGTTTCAACCGCCCAGTCTTCTTAATCATATAATAAACAAATTAAACCAAAACTGCGCTGACTAACCTGCCTGCAAGCAAATAAGTATTCATATCACCCTTGCCTTTGACGTGGATAATTCCTCTGTCTTCAAACAGATACTTATTTCGCAAGATATTGTAAGTTGATTGTGTGACTTGAATCGCGCCGGGAATTCCGTGGGATTCCATGCGGGCTGCTGTATTGACGGCATCGCCCCAGAGGTCGTAAATGAATTTTTTGGTGCCAATAACTCCCGCAATGGCAGGCCCGGTATTGATGCCGATGCGAATGTTAATTCCTGCATGATGTTTGACATTAAATTTTGCTAATTCTTCCTGCATATCTAAGGCCATTTCTGCAATGCTTTCGGCGTGGTTGGTACTGGGATTTGGCAAGCCTCCGACTACCATGTAAGCGTCTCCAATTGTTTTAATTTTTTCTAATCCGTACTTTTCAGTTAGAGCATCGAAGGATGAAAAAATTTCGTTGAGAAAAACGAGCAATTCTTCTGGAGATATTTGTGCTGATAGCACGGTAAAGCCCACGATATCCGCAAACAGAATCGTGACCTCTGCGAAGCCGTCAGCAATACTGCTTTGACCGTCTTTTAACCTAGCAGCAATGGATTCGGGTAAAATATTGAGCAGCAGGCGATCGCTCTTTTCCTGTTCTTTCAACAATTCTACATTAGTTTCTTGCAATTGTGCCGTGCGTTCCCTGACGCGCTGTTCTAATTGTTTAGCATTTTGGCGCAACCTGCTGATAGATAAAGTTAATCCTGCAATGCCTAAAGTTGAAAGTCCTGCTAATAGTAAAAAAAGATTTTTGAGTCCGCTGTGAGTTTTTTGAGTGATGGTTTCCAAAGGTTGAGTAATTTCTAATATCCCCCGAACATCTCCAACTTTCCAGTCAGTTTTAGGACTGTTTGGGCTAGTGTTGTGACAGTTTATGCAGCTAGGAGTGAGAATATCTGCCTCGGCATATCGAAATGCTGGCTTGCCGCGAAATTCTTCTGTTCTGAAAAATTGTTTATTGGAATTTTGGGTTAAATAGGTAATAGCTTGACGTTCAAAATCGTCTCTAGCTCCGCCTTCTTTTCGCCGCCAGGGAAACGGGTAGTCGCTGTAGAGTCGAACTGATACTTCGGGATTTTTGTTGGTTATATGGTTGCCCAGTTCTATTAAAAAAGTTGCCGGAACTGGAACTGTTACTTTGGTCGGTTTGTTGTCGTGGGTAAAGTTAATCGCTTTAGCGGTGTTGAGAGGACTAATAACATCGGAACTGTAAAGGGTACGGGCTTCTTTAATTGCTTGGGCGTAGAGGGTGGCATTTTGGAGGGCTTGCGATTCGATGAGGTTGGAGGAAAGACGAGACATATTTGCCATCGCTACTCCTACACCTACACAAAATAAAATTGTCACTGCAAGGAGAATTCGCTTGTAAATTAATTGGCTGATGGCAGCCCGACTGCTAGAAATCAACTGGCGCATGGTATCCTCAAGTGTGAGGTTGAATCTTGATTTGATTTTATGCACTACTAACATAACACTGCTTTTTCAGACTGTTTTGCTGGCGCCTGGGGTAAAGCAAGACTGGAGAGTGCAAGGGATGGTTAATTATTGTTTACCGCGAGTGTTTCCCTTGTCCGTAAAAGTACGCATAACTTTATAGTGGTTTTCAGTTGAGTGAAGTACAGATGTCGGGTAAGGACACGGCTTGGCCTAAGTCTCTACTTCACGCATTTTTTGTTTGATTTGGGTTAGGATAGCGGTTGTAGTCTCTGGTTGGCGATCGTGAATTCTGACTCTACTGTCTCACCTACTAACAAGGAAATTTTTCCGGGAGAAGTTTTCGTCAATACTGCGGATTTTGATACTGGCATTCGGCGGCTTTTACCGAAATATGACGAAATGCTGGATGTATTAGCAGCCTGCATTGCTAGCACCAACCAGCGGATTTTAGAACTCGGCTGCGGTACGGGGGAACTGAGTTTAAAAGTTCTGCAACGCTACCCGTCTGCGGAAATTGTTGCTGTGGATTATTCGCCGCGAATGCTGGATTTTGCCCGCGCCAAAATAGAGTCGGCAGGATACGCATCTAGGTGGACTGGTATAGAATTGGATTTTGGAGAATGGGCGAACAATCCAAATTTTTCAGGTTTGGGCGATAAGTTTAATGCTGGCATTTCATCTCTGGCAATTCACCATCTTGAGGATGAGATGAAGCTGAAATTGTTTCAACGGATTGGCGAAAGTTTAACTGCTGGCGGCTGTTTTTGGAATGCCGATCCTGTTTTATCGGAATCAGCAGCAATGAAGGATATTTATCAAGCGGCGCGGGAAGATTGGGCGCTAAGTCAGGGGGAAACTTTAGCACAAATTCGGGCCAAGGTGGGGACGAGTGTGTCTTACGGGTATTCTAATCCCGATCGCCTAGCGACACTTGCGGCACAGTTGGAAATGCTGGCAAATGCGGGATTTGAGACTGTGGCGGTTCCTTGGAAGTATTACGGTATGGCGGTGTTTGGGGGATTTGTTAGTTAAATTATTTAAGGATTAAAATTGAGCGATTGAAATCGCCTCTAGACAAACAAAGTCCGCCTTCGCGGACTAAGAAATGAGCAAACAGCAGTTGTAAATTTAAGGGACAGGGGCGGTAATTTCTGTAGGTGCGATCGCCCCCGGTGCAGGTACTGCTTGTTTTTCCAGTAGTACGCGCTGTTTGTTCCGAAATTCTGCGGCGGCATCGTTCAAATTTTGGCGCTGTTCAGTATTGAATTCTTCCATGCTGCGGCCGCCTCCAAATCGGGATCGGTGAATTAAGTCAAATATTCCGCTGCCACTGCTGCGGCCGGAAAAAGGGTCGGTGTTGTCTTGAGTTTGAAAGTCTTGCAGCGGTTGGGCGCTATTATTATTTAAACTGCTGGCTTGAGCGAAGGTTGCTTGTGGCGATAAAATAGCACAGGTGGCGATCGCGCTTGCAGCAATTTGAATCATCAATTTACTTGATTTAGAAGTTTTGGTGTTCATAATTTATTAGTTCAACTTTCAAAAAAACAATTGCTAAGAAGACCGGGCGGTTGAAACCGCGTCTACACAGACAAAACCCGCCTCCGCGGGTTGAAGAAGACCGGGCATTTGAAATTACGTTATTTTCTTTACACCCCGGAGGCGGACATCGTTTGACTTTCTGGCGGTTTCAACCGCCGTCTGCATCTAAGCAAACCGTCGTCGTAGCAGCGGTTGAATGCTCAGCAGCGCTACCAAATCAAAGGCTAGCAAGACTAACAGCGCTCCTCCAAAACTAACTGTACCCCAAGGAGCTTGCATCACAACGCTAGCTAGCGACCAATCGCTGTGCAGGTACAAATAGCGGATGGGTTCGATCGCATAACTGAGGGGATTGAGTGTTACGACAACTTGCAGCCAGTGTGGCATAAACGACAGTGGCGCGAGGGCGGTGCTCGCGAATAACAGCGGTAAGTTGGTGACAAAAATTACTGCGATTAATTCTACGTGGCCGGGGAGGGCGAAGGCTAAACCGAGACTCAAGCCGGTGACTCCCAAAACTAATAGTAGGACAATCAGGGCGATCGCCCCCAGTCCGGCAATTCCGGGCAATCCCGATCCCAAAAATGCTCCCGCCGTAACGATTGCGCCTGTTTGGATAAAACTCAGCGTGACGATGAAAATAGCCGAAGCTAGGACGATCGAAAATCTCGAAGCCAGGGGCGCGACTAACAGGCGGTTGAGAAATCCGAATTCGCGATCGAACATAATCGGTAAACCGGCATTCAGCGCGCCTGCAAATGCAGTAAAAACGATCACGCCTGCGCCGAGAAATTGTCCGTAATTCTGGCTTTCGCCGAACAAGCCGGCTGGTGCGTTTTTAAACAGAGCTCCGAATAAAACCAACCACATCAGGGGCTGAATAATTCCTGCAACTAGCGTCGAGGGGCGGCGCTGCAATTGAATAAACAGGCGCTTGGTTAGGGCTAGTGTTTCTTGTATAAAGTCGGCCAACAGGGAATTGTTGGGGGGTGTAACGGCCACCTGGGGCGATCGTTGCTGGTTGAGTTTGTTGGGGGATGTGACAGTACCGCTCATAATTGCTTGTTGATTTTGACTTTGGTGATTATTTTTACAGGAAATATGATGAATGGGATTTTAGCAGTCTGCTTTGATTATAGGCTATTGGGAGTTGAGAGAGCGGGGGTAGTGTGTTCATCGAGTAGCTGGGATGACAGGATAAATTTGTGGTAAAATTAGTCAACGCTACATATTAATAATTTAGTTTTTCGACTATTAACAAAATTGGAGGATAAGTTGATGTCATCAAGTGCGATCGCCACTTTGGTCAAAATCATGGAATCTTTGCCACCAACTGTGCAAGATAAAGTTGTTGAACACTTGCAAGAATACATTCGGAAATTTAATATTACTGTTGCTGTGAGTCCCGACGGTAAGCTGGAAATTCCGGCAGAGATTGAAAGTCAACTGAAATCGGGCGATAAATATACAGTTACAGTTACAGCAGATAGCATTGTTTTTGATAAGCAGAAAACAGGTTTTGACTGGGAGGAGTTGCGGCGACGTAGAGACTCATTACCACCCGATCCAAATCCGATGACAATGGAGGAAATTTGTGAAGTTGCCAGAGAATTTCGCCGCGAAAAAAAATCTGAAAGAGAGTCACAGCTATGAAAGTTGTACTGGATACCAATATCTTTTTGTCAGGGTGGTTGTGGGGAGGTACGCCAGACTCAGTATTAAAACTAGGACAAAATAACTTGATTGATGTCTGTGCTTCCAAAGCATTATTAAATGAACTTCAATCTACATTAAGTCGCAATAAGTTTCGTTCCAAACTTCAGATTTTGGGAGTGACAGTCAGTGATTAAATGGCAGGAGTTAGATATCTGGTACAAGTTTATCCAATTTCGGAGATCAATGTACCTAATTTACGCGATTCTAATGACAATATTATTTTAGCCACGGCAATTGCTGCTGATGCTGATGCGATCGTTACGGGGGATTTGGATTTGTTAGTATTGCAGGAATATGAAGGGATTGTTATTGTTACAGCGAGGGATTTTCTCGATCGCTATTTTCCAGAAAATTAGGGGATAGCTGCGCTCGCGCGTACTTTATGGTGGCTGGAGGGTGGAAAGTGCGATCCTCTTCGAGGGCTTCGCTAACGAGCGATCTATACAATCTGTTAAAATAGTTGCAGGATAGTCTTAAAAATATAGATAAATGAGAATCAACCATGACCATAACTCCTACCAAACTTAAGCAGAACCTCACTTTTGAGCAATTTGTCAAGCAACTTCCCGACGAAGAAGGCCGCTATGAACTTGTTAATGGAGAGATTGTGAAAATATTACCGATAAGATTGCATGAGGATCTTGCCGATTTCCTTGTCAAACAGTTTGATAGAGAAATCGATCGCGTCCCTCTCACTTATAGGGTGTCTGGCAGATTCATGGTGAGGACTTTAACATCAAATGGTAGAGAACAAGGCCGCCATCCTGATGTTAGTGTAATAGATAAAACTCTCTGGGAATCGAAGCCTTTCGCCCACTCAGCCATAACTGAACCGCTGCAATTAGTTGTAGAAGTTGTATCGACAAATTGGGAAGATGATTATATCGATAAGCTGGATGAATATCAGCGGCTGGGAATTTCTGAATACTGGATTGTCGATTATTTAGCTTTGGGAAGTCGCGATTATTTGGGTAATCCCAAAGTACCTACAGTTTTTGTTTACCTGCTTGATGAAAATGGCGTTTATCAAATGACTGCTTTCCGAGGAAATGAGCGCATTATTTCCCGAACTTTCCCAGAATTAGCGCTGACAGCAGAACAAGTTTTAGATGTATAAAAAAAGAAACCCGGTTTCTCAGGAAAATCTGGTTGGGCGACAAGAAATCTGTGAATAAACCGGGTTTCTCTCCCCGCGCGCTTTCAGTCCGGCAGGGGTTAAAACCCCCGCCTCATAGCAGAAGTCCTCTAAAGAGGACTGTTAAACTCATCAGTCCTCTTCAGAGGACTTTTGCTATTAGCCAGGGATTTAAGTCCCTGGCGGTTTTTCGGCTCACCAATTGGTATAATTTAAGACCGCATCGCCTGTTTTTGTTCCGCCTTCACATCGCGGTTGCTAGCAGCCGCCAACTCCGCATCCAACAAAGTTTTACCCGTAGCAGCCAAATAAACATCGTCCAAACTTGGGCGAGATTGAGCAATCCCAAAAGTAGGAAGTCCCGCATCTTTCAATGCTTGCTGAATGCTCACAAGCGCGTCACTTTGGGCACCAACTACCAAATTGAGAGAATTTCCTTGGGCGCTGTTGATAATTACTTCTTGTACAAAAGGCAGAGATTGCATTAAAGCTTGGGCTTTTTGGGCTTCTTCCAGTGGCGAAAACTCCCGAATTCGCAAAGTTACCCGATCGCCCCCAACCCGATTTTTCAACTCCTGCGGCGTTCCCTCTGCAATTACTGTACCCTTGTCAATAATCGCCACGCGATCGGCTAAAGCATCCACTTCTTCGAGATAATGGCTGGTAATCAAAACCGTCGTACCTTCCTCCCGCAAGCGCCGCAGGAAATTCCACACCACCAACCGACTTTCAATATCGAGCCCCACAGTCGGTTCGTCTAACACCAAAACATCCGGCTGGTGAAGCAACCCAGCAGCCAAGTCGAGACGCTTGCGAATACCGCCGGAATAAGTACCCGTCTTTTTATTTTCCCACTCCTCCAAGCCGAGGAGTTGCACCATTTTGTCAATCCGCCCTTTAATCGTGTGGCGCGGTAAATGGTAAAGCGCCGCTTGCAATTGCAGGAGTTCGCGCCCAGTCAACACCTTATCGAGAGCGACTTCTTGGGCGACATAGCCGAGTTTCTGTCTCGCCATTCTGGGCTGGCTGACTGCTGAAATGCCTGAAACTTCAATCCGTCCGCTATCGGGCGCGCTCAATGTACAAAGTATCCGCAGGGTGGTAGTTTTGCCAGCACCGTTGGGGCCTAGCAAACCAAATATTTCCCCCGGTTCTACCTTGAAGGAAACATCTTTAACGGCTTCTACAGTGCCGTAGCGTTTCTGAAGATTTTCAATTAAAACGGCGGGAGCCATATATTTTAAGCATGAACTGGTTGTTAATATTTTGACACTTCTGGGCTGAATTTGCCGGAATGGACGATCGACCATTCCGACTTCCTGTGCTTGTGGCGATCGCACATTCCTCCTGAACCGGAAACTGCTGATAGTTTTAATTTTTGATATCCGTTGAAAAAATCTCAACACAGATAGCGGTTCCCAACCCGGTCGCCCTCAGTCTTTCTCAATCTCTAATTTCATATTTCAACTTCCCAAAAATATGAGTTTTGAGTTGATTCTAACTTGGAAGTTAGCAACTCAAAACTCATAATTTTTTAACAAGTACAGATGCACCCGAAACCTGTTATTTTATAATTATCTCTACCTCTAGGCTGATGTCGATCGCGATTTTCATCATTAACACCGCTTTCAAAGATATCAAATTGTCTATCCCAGTATTAAATACTAAAAACTTTCGGAGGTGGCAAGTTCTACTTTTGACTTCCCTAAAGGGAGTTGGCTGCCGCGTCTTTAATCGACAATTTTTACCCAACCGCGACGCACGTTGTACAGCAGTCGGTTGATGATGGCATACTCATCTTCATTCAGGGTTCTTTCTAGGAGTGCGGATCTGAGCTGTCTTCGGTCGTGGCGAGTCACGATACTGGAAAACATGACTTGACCAAATAATTCTTCGAGTGTCATTTGGGAAACTGACATGATAAACCTCCTAGTTGATTGAGACAGATAAAATTTACACAGGCTTGTTATAGATCTATTATGCTCTGTGCGATCGCCGATTTATGCGATCGAAAACATTGACACGGTGTGATTTTTACGCTACAAATTTGTGACCTAGACTTTGATGCCAAGTGATTCGGATCTTGGAAATTTGTGATGCTTGTCACAGAAGGAAGGAAGAAGGAAGAAGGAAGAAGGAAGAGGGAAGAGGGAAGAGGGAAGAGGGAAGAAGGAAGAGGGAAGAAGGAAGAGGTGAGAGGGAAGGAGGGAAGGAGGGAAGAAGGGCAGAAGACCGATCGAGCGATCGGCAAATCTCAACTTTCGCGATCGGCCTCAAAAGCTCTCAATCCCGCCCTAACCCCTTCTCAACGTCTGCCAAATTTCCAGCTAATTGAGGCATCGATCAATAGTCGTCACCACCGACTCGGCCAACTCTTTCAGCGCGTAACCGCCCTCCAAACCAAAGGCGATGCGGCGAGTGATTTGTAGACAATATCCGGTGAAAGTACCGAAATCTGACGGCGCCAGATTCATACTCGCCAGCGGATCGGACGCAATAGCGTCGTAACCGGCGCTGACAATCAACAAATCAGGTTTGAAATTTGACAAAAACGGTACGACAAGAGATTCAAAGGCACTGCGGTATTCAGCTATCCCGCCGCCCGGATACAGCGGAATGTTCAGCACGTTGTTGTAGGCGCCGCGCTCGTCTGAGTCTCCCGTTCCCGGATAGCACGGAGATTGGTGCAGGGAACAGTAGGCAATTTGGCGGCAGTTTTCCACCAACGATTGAGTGCCGTTACCGTGGTGCACGTCCCAGTCAAGGACGGCGACGCGGTTGATTCCCGGCTGTTCCAGGGCGTAGTGAGCGGCGATCGCAGCATTGGAAAACAAGCAAAATCCCATCGCGCGCGCACTCTCAGCGTGGTGTCCCGGCGGCCTGGCCAGTACGAAAGCCGGTTCGTTACTTGCTAAAACTCGATCGACTCCATCGAGCCAAGCACTCGCCGCCAGCAGCGCTACATCGTAACTTTCAGCAGAAATTGGCGTGTCACCGTCGAGGTAGCCGCCTCCCCGCTTTGCCAAATGTTCGACTTCTTTGATGTATCTTGGCGCGTGAACTTTTTTGATCGCGGACAACAGTTTTGGTTCGCGATCTGCAACAGGGGTGGGCAGTTGCCACTCAAGGCGATCGGCCCAGGGAGCAGCTTTCAGAGCATTGACGATCGCCGTCAAACGTTCTGGTCGCTCTGGGTGAAGCATTCCAGTCTTGTGCAGCAAGAAATCTTCGGAGTAGATGATGGGTAGCATCAGGAGATTTTAGATTTTAGATTTTCAGTTTGCTTTAAGAAGGCATTCGACTTTATGAAATTTTAATTGCGATCGGGCAACCATTTATTTTTTTTAGATGGCTGTCAAAAAAACTCACCAAAGCATGAAAGCCGATCGCCTAAAAAAACCTTTCTAGCTTTTGTCAATTGATGACTAAATCACCAACTGTCAAATTATCAATTGTCCTGGTTTCGTCCCTTAATTTTTCTGGCAACTTTCCCATAAAATCCAAGGCAAATTGTGATATAATTTTAGGAGTAATTTGCAATATTTGGCAACTCTACTGAATCCAAATCGATTTTATCGCATTTTGGCATTTATAGCGGTCAAATCTAAAGTTTTAACGGAGTTTTTCAACCTATGAGTATCTCTGAGTCGCGGATAATCCCGACGGATCTGGGTGGTGAGATGTCCCGATCGTACTTGGAATACGCCATGAGCGTAATTGTCGGTCGGGCGCTACCAGATGCGAGGGACGGTCTCAAGCCCGTTCACCGACGCATTCTTTACGCCATGAACGAATTGGGCTTGACTCCCGATCGACCATTCCGCAAATGCGCCCGCGTCGTCGGGGAGGTGCTGGGTAAGTATCACCCGCACGGAGATACAGCGGTTTACGATGCCCTAGTGCGGATGGCTCAAGATTTCTCCATGCGAGAACGCCTAATCAACGGCCACGGCAACTTCGGCTCCGTTGACAACGACCCGCCCGCGGCCATGCGGTACACCGAATGTCGCCTCACAGCCCTGACTAGCGACTCCATGCTGCGCGACATCGACTCCGAAACAGTAGATTTCGGCGACAACTTCGACGGTTCCCAACAAGAACCCCTCGTACTACCGGCACGCATCCCCCAAATTTTGCTCAACGGTTCCTCCGGGATTGCCGTAGGGATGGCCACCAATATTCCGCCGCACAACTTGGGCGAAATAATTGACGGTTTCTTAGCGCTAATCCACAATCCAGGCATTACCGACCTGGAATTGATGGAGTACATTCCCGGCCCGGACTTTCCCACCGGAGGGCAAATTCTCGGCAGAGGCGGCATTCGCGATGCTTACACCACCGGGCGCGGTTCGATTACCATGCGCGGAGTCGCTGGCATTGAAACCATCGAACACGTCGGCCGCCCCGACAAAGAAGCAATTATTATCACCGAATTGCCTTACCAAACAAACAAGGCCGCGCTAATTGAGAAAATTGCCGAACTTGTCAACGACAAAAGATTAGATGGGATTTCCGACATTCGCGACGAAAGCGATAGAGACGGAATGCGCATCGTGATCGAACTCAAGCGCGATGCCTATCCCCGCGTCGTCCTCAACAACCTCTATAAACAAACACCACTCCAATCAAATTTTGGAGCCAATATGTTAGCGCTAGTAAATGGGGAACCCCAACTACTGACGCTCTCACAATTCCTCAATGTCTTCCTCGACTTCCGCATTGAGACAATTACTCGCCGGACTCAATACGAACTCCGCAAAGCAGAAGAACGCGACCATCTCCTGCAAGGCTTATTAATTGCGCTAGATAACTTAGATGCAATTATTCACCTAATTCGTGCCGCTGCCGACTCCGCAGCAGCGAAACAGGAACTGATCGATAATTACGGTCTTTCCGAACAGCAATCAGACGCAATTTTGCAAATGCAGCTTCGGCGTTTGACAGCATTAGAAGCACAAAAGATCCAGCAAGAACACGAAGAACTGCGAACAAAAATCGCCGATTTGGAAGATATCTTAGCGCGCCGAGAACGCATTTTAGAAATCGCCGAATTTGAAGCTCTCGAAATCAAAAATAAAATCGCAACTCCTAGACGCAGCGTCATCGAACACGCCGAAGGAGAAATCGATGAAAGAGATTTAATTGCCAACGAACAAGCAATTATTCTGATCACAGAGCAAGGCTACATCAAGCGGATGCCTGTCAGCACTTTCGAGGCCCAAAGTCGCGCTACTCGCGGCAAAGCAGGCGCGAAAATGAAGGAAGATGATGGAGTCGAACATTTCCTTTCTTGCTGCGATCATGACAGCGTTTTGTTCTTCAGTGACAGGGGCGTAGTTTACTCTGTCAAAGCTTATCAAATCCCCATTTGTTCGCGGACTGCCCGTGGTACTCCCGTGGTGCAACTGCTGCCGATTCCGATAGAAGAAAAAATCACTTCTATGGTGTCAGTGACAGAATTTACCAGTGAAGAATACTTGGTGATGTTGACTCGCGGCGGCTACATCAAGAAAACCGCACTTTCAGCTTTTGCTAACATCCGCACTAATGGCTTAATCGCGATTTCTCTGGAAGAAGGCGACCAATTGCGCTGGGTACGGAGAGCAAAAGTTGGTGATAGCATCATCATCGGCACGCGCCAAGGCATGGCGATTCATTTCCGCACCAATCATGAACAGTTGCGCCCTGTTGGCCGCGCGACGCGGGGTGTGAAATCGATGAAATTGCGATCGGGCGATGAGTTGATCAGCATGGACATTCTGCCGAGTTCCATTGTTGCCGAAATTGCTGATACTGAAGATTCGGAATTGGAAGGAACAGATATTGCTCTGTTAGAAACAGAAGATTCGGAATTGGAAGGGGCAGAAATTGCTGAATTGGAAGCAGAAGATGTGGAATTGGAAGACGAAGAATTAGACACGCAAGCTGAGGAAATTGAAGGCGAAGATGCCGAAGAAATTCCCACAGTTAGCAGCGAAATTCCTTCGGTGTTGGTAATCACAACTAACGGCTACGGAAAGCGGGTTCCAGTTTCTCAATTCCGCCTCCAAAGACGTGCAGGTAAGGGATTGACGGCTACTAAATTCAAGTCTAAAAAAGGCAAGGATCAGGTGGCCGCGCTGCGAATTGTCAACGAAAGCGATGAGTTGATGATTATTACCAACCGAGGGATTATTATCCGTCAGGCTGTGAGTGCAATTTCTACGCAATCGCGCACTGCAACAGGCGTGCGGGTGCAGCGCTTGGATGAGGATGATTCGATCGTAGCTGTGGCTTTGGTGCCGCCTGCGGGTGAGGAATCGGCCGAAGAAGCGGCATCCGAGGAAGTGGCAGAATAGTCATAGGTTAATGGTTTGTAGGGTGCGCTTCGGTGCACCTTACTGCTGCTGAATGCTCAAAGCAATTGGACTCGGCGGTTGAAACCGCGTCTATACAAACGATGTCCGCCTCCGCGGACTAAAGAATAAAGCTAAAACTGCGATCGCCCCTACTCAGAAGTCTTCCTTCCAAAGTCAAAGATTGTTCTCGGTGAGGTAATGATGACTCAACTCCAAGCCAAACTACTAACTGATACCTGGGTTACGGCGACTTGGGATGAATATATAGAAATCATTAAACAGCCGGAGTACGATCGCGCAAAATGCTACTACTACAACGGACAGTTGAGGATTGAAATGGCAGCAGTCGGGCCAGATCATGCTGATGATAATGGAATTATCGTCATCTTAATCAATTTATTTGGCATTGCTAAAGGTATCAAAATGAGACTGCTGGTCAATTGTAGCTACGCCAAAACGGGTGTCAGAGGTGCTCAACCTGATGCTTGTTACTACATCGGAGAGAGGGTACAAACAGCGCCTCGCGGTAGTTCTGTGGTGAATTTGGATAGCGCAGCGGCCCCAGATTTGGCGATCGAAATTGCCGACAGTTCTCTCGTTGACGATTTGGGTACAAAAAGAATGATTTATGAAGAATTAGGAGTGTCTGAATATTGGGTAGTAGACGTACAAAAAGCCCAAGTTATTGCTTTTAAAATAATTGCTAACCGGGGAAGCCAACGTCTGACAGAATCTCAAGTTTTGCCTGGGTTAAAAGTTGCTTTGTTAGAAGAAGCTTTGCGCCGCAGTCGCCAGACGGACAATACAGAAGTAGGTAACTGGTTTTTAGAGGAAGTTCGTAGTTTGTAGGGTGTGTACTGTGCACAGGCTGACGCCAAGGGCGAGAAACCCGGTTTCTACGAGTTTTATGTTTAGTAACGAGAAATCACGCAAGAAACCCGGTTTCTGATGTCTGCGTGTATCCGGCGCTGGAATCATTGACAATTGACACGATAATTGCTATAGCATAAGAGAATCAAAAAGTTAATAGCAAAAGTCTGTAAAAATGCCTTATTTAACAGCAGAAAACGACATCAAAGCACTAATCGCTAAATTTTCGCAAGCTAAAATCCTGTGGGTTGACACAGAAATAGCAGACTATAAATCCAACCCCAGATTATCTCTAATTCAAGTCTTAGCAGACTCCACCGATGCGACAGGAGATGCTACTTTTTTACTAGATGTCTTGGATAAACCGGAATTGGCAAAAGATTTCATCAGCCAAATCATGGTAAATCCAAATATTGAAAAAGTCTTGCACAACGCCAGCTATGACATCAGATTTCTCGGCAATGACGACGCGCAAAATGTCACTTGCACATTGCAAATGGCTAGAAAGATTCCAGCTTACATTCTGCCCTTACCTAATCGACAACTCAAAACTTTAATCGAAACACTTTGCGGCATTGCTTATGTAGATAAAACAGAACAAAGCGGCGATTGGGCAAAGCGTCCTCTGACGGAGAAGCAGCTAGAATATGCCAAGATGGACGCGGTTTATTTAGCCAAAGTGCATCAGCGACTGCTAGAAATCCTTGCCCAATGTTACCCCGAACCGGCAACGGAAAACTTGATATCATTGGGGGAAAAATATCAGGAAATAGAATCTCATTGGAAGCCACTAGATTCAGAAATTGCTGAAGTTAAAGAACGATTTAAAGCGGGGATGATGGCGCAAAAGCTCAAAGATAGTGCTTATTTTCAGCTTGCAAGTTCGATAACGATGAAAGTTGATTTTATGACGCTGGCGAAACTAACGCAAACTGAGGGAATTGAGTTAAATTTTCCGGTGACGCTGACAAAAGAAATTCAAAAACAGTTAGGAGAAGTCATCGCTCATCCATCTTTGCAAGTTGAAGATATTGCTAGTTGGCGGTTGAATTCTACGATGAAGCAGGGTCGAAAATCAACTACTAAGAAAATTGTGCCGGAACCGGAGACTGAGGATTTAACAGTCTTGGGGAAAAGGTATCAAGAAATTTTGCCTGAATGGAAGTTGCTGGATTCGGAAGTTGAGCATCTGAAAGAGCGGATTAAAAAAGCAATGTTGGTGCAAAATAAGGGCAATACTCCTCATTTTAAGTTATCAAGTTCCTCGATTTTGAAGGTGGATTTTGCTAGCTTGGCTAAACTTGCGCTATCTGTGGGAGTTGAGTTAGATTTTATGGTGACGCTGACTCAATACATTCAAAGGCAGTTAGGGGATGCGATTAACAAAATTGATGTGCAAATTGAGTATATTACCAGTTGGCGGATGACTGCTAAGACTGTGGAAGATGAAGATGAGGAAATTCCGTTTTAAGTGGAGGGCGGTTTCAACCGCCGTCCTATCTTAAATCTAATTGTAAGGATTTAGTAGATTGCCTGCCTCCTCTCGAAGCTTCTCAATAGAATCTTTTAAAGTAGGTAAGGAGTTGTCACTTGTTGATTGTGATCCTGAACCAAAAACAGCCTTAATTTGTGTATCACATTCTCGAACTGGAACAATCAAATCTCGAATAGTCTCAAATCCGTAGTCTTCAATATTTTTGAGAACAAGCTGTTCTAAACACCATAATCGATTACTTAGAGATTGTTGAATGATAGGTAAGTTAACCTTGGCTAAGGCTTTGATGAATCTTTTATCTCCAGTAAAAATCTGAGCAGATTTATCGTTTTGAATAAGTTTGATAGCATGAGTTGTGAGAATCGCCTCACCTTCATCGATATTTTCAATATTAGATAACTGGATAAAAATTTCTCGATCAATATCAGCTTCAGATATGTTTGCTAAATTTTTAGTAAGGTAAAGAACTTGTTTATAGTTAATAACACGATCTTCTGTTTTTCGACTTTTCCCTCCTTCAAATTTTTCCCAATCTTTTTGAAATTTATATTTTGCAGTTTCTAGGATTTTAACTTGCTCATAACTAGCATCAAATAATTTAAGAGTATTATCGAATAGCTGGAATGTAGCAAGCTTTTTGATGATGTCATTATCGATGCAATAGATACAAGCAGACAAAGCTATTCTCCTAAAATCTGGTCTAAGTAATCAGCATTGTCGTCACTTAATTCATCCCAATTTAGGTGCTGCTCTAAAAATTTGTTAATAGTCTTGTGTCCTTCTTTAGCAGGATTGATTAAATTTACACATCCCATAGACAATGCAAAATAATCTTTATTATACCAGCCATAATTTAAAGCTAATGCAGAAGGATCAATAGTTGAGTCACTTTGAATAAGTTGAATGATTTTATTCTTTAGATCTTTTGCATTGTTAAATCTTTTCTTGCCGACGGAGTTGTCAAAACTGTTGACTAGCAGTTTAACTGCAAATCGATTGCTATCTATTTCTTCTCGATCATCAGAGTCTCGCTTAATATCATCATCAATCAAAATACCTTCTTGAATATGACCAAGGGCGAGATGACCTAGTTCATGGGCAAGATCGAATGCTAGACATACGGGTTGTGTCTTACCACTACTCAAGACAATCACGGGATGCTCGGCTTGCCATTGGATCATACCTCTAATTTTGCGGGTATTTTTAGGGTAATTCTTAAAATAGACAACAGCGATACCATGTTCCCAACAGTAATCGAGCAAGCTGTATAAAGTGACTTGAGGATGTTTGGCAACTATCTCTGAACGAACTTGATGAGGGTCGGATGGGATGGGCTGAAATTCGAGCTTTATAGTATCAGCTACGACTTCCGCAACCCGTGAGGCAAGTTGATGGGCAACATCAGGTACGTCTGCTTTATCCTGTTGATGGTACTTGAACTTGGTATGGAGTAAGGGCTTAAACTGAGGCTTCTGATTATCCTCGGCTAAGAGACTCTTGAGGTCTAGATGCAGGCGTTGGGCAATATGACCAGCGCCCTCTAGGACGGCGACCGGTTTGTTGTCTAGTTCTTCATTCCACCAACTGGGCAAACCTTTCTCTCGAACGAAGTTTTTGGGAAAACCGATCGCCGAGAGTTTTTTATAGAGAACAGACATTGATAATGTTTGTGTCATTGGCTTGCCCTCCGTATGAGAATTCGCGTTGTTATATCATTATAACCTAATTGCAGAGAATTTGGCTACTAGATTTTTTAGAGAGCGTTAATCTCTATCCTATGATAGGATAAACTTTCGCAAAAGTAATACCAAAGGAAAGTTACAAACTCGAAAGATTCCCATCATAGAAGATTTGCTATCGCTCCTTTCGTCTTGGCAACCTAAGACTAACCCTAATCTACCTATTTCCTAGTCGCCACCGCTGCACCTTTGCATTTCATTTCAATCAGCCATATTTAATCAAGGTGGGCATTTGCCCACCCTAATTCCTACCTGCCTACTGTGAAATACTCATTCTTAGCATACACGCTAATAATGCAGTCGCCGACTTCAAAAAACATCCCTTCTTGCTCATCTTTAGAAAATTGCAAGTTGCCGTATTTAGAATTGATTTCCTCAGCAGTCGCCGCTTTTGCCTCCATTTCATCGGGGATAAGTCCGGTTGAACCGATGTAGAAAACTAGCGGGGAAACTTTCTCGCTGTACACTTTTTCGGCGTAGGTTTCGAGTTGCTCGTTTGCACGGGTTAAAGCAGCTACAAACTCGTCTCGATTGACATCTTCTTCCTGCCATTTAGCTTGCAGAAGCCGCAGCAAGCTGTCTGCACCAACTTGTGCTAAAGTAGCAGCAACAATTCCGTTATTATCTAACCCCAGAAACTCATCGAAAATCAGTTTCATTAAATCGTCAACTTTGGTGATTTTGGTTCGGGATGACAGCGTTTTGTGGGCGAAGACGACTGGCTCGTTTAAGGTGATGTCGAAGGTTGGTTTTGCTAGCTTTTCGCCCGTGTTTTTGTGGTAAACTTCATAAAGGCGATCGAGAAATTTGTTGGCTGAGTGCAATTTGCCGAAGTTGAGGATGTTTTTGCTGCCGATGTCGATTTTGTAGCTGACTCGCGAATCTACTCCACCGTTGGCGATCGCACTTTTCAATTCCGTATATTCTGTAGTCGTCGGAAAGTTGATGTACAAGCTTTTCGACAGATAGTGCTGTTTCAATTCTTCCAACTGTTGAGCCGTGTAACTCTCGGATTCTTCCTTCAAATAAGCCGAGAGGATGCTGGAGATAATTTTAATGTTTGCGAGTTCCTCAAACACTCCGTCAAGGCTGCCGTAACGCCCGTCAAAAGGCACTAGCGGCAAACTCTCTAATTTAATATCGTACTCTGCATGGAAGTCAAATTCTGCCACAGGCGAGCCGTCTTTTTCCAGTACACCGCTTTTGTTGAGCAAATCAAACACTGCTTTGCTGCTGATTTTGGTTCTGAGTGACTTGATATTAACTTCGCCGTCGCTGACAATGGTATAATTGTTGAAAATATTGAGATCTGTTACCAAAATTCCCGCCACTTCAGTTATTGAACTTCCATCCTCAACTTTTACCAGCTTAACTTTTCTGGCAATCAGCATATTGATGGTAGCGGTATTTTGATTGATCGCAAATGAACCCATTTGCACGTATTCGCCACCATCTATAAATTCTGTTTTCAGCCAAGGCTTGACAAGGTTGCCGTTTTCGTCTCGCTTTCCTTCAATTCGCTTCAAACCTTTGCGCTGATAGTTTTCTTGCAAGTGTTTCAAGTTGATGATGATGCTGTTTTTGTTTTCTTCCAATATCTCGATTAACTCCAGCAGGGAAATTTTGTCGCTGACTTTTACCCGATCGCCAATTACATCATTTTGCAACACATCAGGCGAAAACACAGCCCCTTCCAAATCCTCCGTAAACCCCGCTATTTGGGCATTTGTCAAAGCTTTCGCGTGTTTTTCCGTCAAAGTAGCATCGAAAGTGCTCGCCAGCGCATACTTCGCCGTATTTAAGTTACCGTCAGCGAGATTAGCTTTCGCAAAAGCAAACACCGACTCATCAGTTTGAGCAACCGGCACCTCTAGTTTGTCATACTCTTCTTTGGTTAGTTTCTGATATTTGTAAAACAGTCCCTGATCGTCTGCTTTCAGCCCGCAGATTTTCAGCGTGCTCGATGAACCGTTGATTTTCTTGCCACTTTTGGAAACAAAAATTTGATAATCGTATTCCTTAATTAACGGTTCTTCCAGCGGCGGTGTCACGGAACCGCCTAACAGTTTAGTGCTGTCGTAAAGAGCATCATAAACCATTTTTACTTCGCCAGCACGGATGCAATTTCCAGATAAGGTGTTGGCGATTTTGGAGAGCAGTTTGAAGTCAGCACAGCCATAGGATATCGTGTTGGTAAACACATCCATGTCTTTGAGTTCGTCGCAAATTTCCGTTAGTTTTGCAGCTTCGGAATTAGCACTGGGATCATTAGCATAGCCGTCTGTGTGCAAATTAATTGCGGTCACTTCTCCGGCTTTCACCAGAGTTTTTGCAAGCTGCATCGACTGCGAGATGCAGGTACAGCCAGCGGTGTGAATCTTTTGAATTGCTTTGATGTATTGAGAGTCCATTTTCATCACTTCTTGAATCGGAATTCGCTGGAAGTGACAAATTACATCTCCATTGTCTGCATAGGAAATCAGGCTGATTATTAGCTGGTAATTGTTGTATTCGTCTAAGGTCAAAAGCTTGATTAGGGTTTCTTTCAGCGGCTTTAAGTCATAATACATTGAGCCGGAGCGATCGATGATGATGATGCTGTGGGCGACTGATTTTTCTGGGATATCGCCTGGTGTTCTTTCGAGATTTGTGCGATCGACTAAATAGAATGCCTTTTCGTTTCCGGCAAAATTGTAGAGGGTAAATTTGGTGCGAGTATTGGAGGCTGCTTGGCTGCTGGAACTTTTGACCTGAGATGATTGTTTTGCTTGCCGTGCCATCGTTTTCACCTGTGTTGATTTATTCCTCAACACAATTTTGACACGCGCTTTTGTCGGTGTCAAGGCCTGAATCGAAAATTATCTGCTAGGCTAAATAAGCATTAATACTTAGCAACGGTTGCCAAAAGTAGTGTGCATCTAGGCCACAGAAACCGGATTTTTTACCGAATCTGCGGGTAACAACGAAATATTTTGGTAAAAACCTGGTTTCTGACCGCCCGCGCCAGTCCTGAAGTATTTAATTAATCATGCTTTATTTAGAAAATCCGCTGCTCAAACTTTATCTAAATCTAGTCGGATGGGTGGCGTTGGGATTCATTCTCGGCCGCCTGCTACCGAGACGCTATTCTACATATTTAGCCAAGTTTCTGTTCTTTTTTGGCACGCCGTTGAGCATTGTTGCTTTCATCCGCCGCGCCAATTTGTCTGGCGCTATTTTGATTGCGCCGCTGACAGCTTGGGTGGCAATTATAGTAGGTGGGGGACTGGCTTGGATTTTGATAAAGTTTGTCAGCGTGGAACATTTTAAGACTCTTAATCGACTCGCCCAAAATACCCCAAAACACAAAACTGCTTGGAGTTTGCCCACTCAAGGCAGTTTCTTATTAGCGGCGATGTTTGGCAATACAGGTTTTTTAGGCATTCCCGTCAGCTTGTCCTTATTGGGGCCAGAACACTTTGCCTGGGCGTTGTTTTACGACTTGCTAGGTACTGGTACGGCAATCAATTTACTCGGAATTGCGATCGCTTCTCACTGCGGTAAAAGTCGGCAGCATCAGGATTGGTTAACTCCCCTGCGGGCAATTTTTCAGAATCCGGCACTGTGGGCTCTCTGTTTGGGATTTGTCTCCCGCAGCTTGCCACTGTCGGCAAAAATCGAAGAATTGTTAACAACAGGTGCTTGGACTGTAATTACTTTATCTTTAATTACGATCGGGATGCAGTTGAGCAATTTGAATTCTTTGCATAATCTCCAACAAGTTTTGAGTTGTCTGGTGATTAAAATGCTGTTGATTCCTTTGGTATTTGGCGCGGGTTTAACGTTTGTTGGTATCGTGGGCGCGCCGCGACTTTCGCTGGTGCTACAGATGGCCATGCCTCCGGCTTTTGGTACTACTTTGTTGGCAGAAGTTTTTAATCTCGATCGCGAATTAGCAGTAACTGCGATCGGCATGGGCTGCCTTAGTTTATTATTCACTCTTCCAATATGGATGAGGCTATTTAATTTTTAAATAAAATTGGATTGGTTTATTTTAAAAAATGCAGTTTCTAGTGATATAAATCACAAATCTTAGCGATTTCAGTCATATTCATTATACTTAACTATCACAGGAGTTGGAAACTATCTTCCCTTCTGTTAAGCTACAAACAGCCCCCCCCCATGAGGCAGATAATAAAAATATGAAAACTCAAAATTTTACATTGATAGGTTATCAAACGCTCGATCGCATTTACTCAGGAACTCGCACCCTAGTTTATCGCGGAACTCGCCAATGCGACAAACAGCCCGTTGCCATCAAAGTCTTGCGGACTGAGTATCCCAACTTCAGCGAGCTCGTGCAATTTCGCAATCAGTACACGATCGCCAAAAACCTCAATTTACCCGGAATCATCGAAACCTACAGCTTGGAAGCTTACCAAAACAGCTGTGCGCTGGTAATGGAAGACTTCGGGGGAATCTCTCTCCAGGCATGGACGGAACAAGGGGAAACTCTACCGAATTTGAGGGATTTTTTGCAAATGGCGATCGACATCACCAATACATTAAATATACTCTGCCACCACCGGATCATTCACAAAGACATTAAACCCGCCAATATTTTAATTAATCCCCAAACGAAACAAGTAAAACTCATTGACTTTAGTATTGCATCTTTGCTGCCCAGGGAAACTCAAACCCTGATCAATCCTAACGTACTCGAAGGAACACTTGGCTATTTGTCACCAGAACAAACTGGAAGGATGAATCGCGGCATTGACTATCGCACAGATTTTTACTCTTTGGGCGTGACTTTTTACGAATTGCTGGCGGGACAATTGCCGTTTCAATCCAACGATGCGATGGAATTAGTACACTCTCATATTGCCAAGCAACCGCCATCACTACATGAAATCAAGCCGGAAATTCCGCCGGTACTCTCGGAGATTGTCAGCAAATTGATGGCCAAAAATGCCGAAGACCGCTATCAGAGCGCTTTGGGGCTGAAATTTGATTTAGAATTGTGTTTGCGTCAATTACAAGAAAGTGGTAAGATAGAAGATTTTGAAATAGCTCAGAGGGATGTGTGCGATCGGTTTAGTATACCAGAGAAACTCTACGGTCGCGAAACCGAAGTAGAAACCCTACTCGAAGCCTTTGAGCGCGTCAGTAGCGGCACAACTGAAATGACTTTAGTAGCTGGTTTTTCAGGGATTGGGAAAACAGTTGTAGTTAACGAAGTCCATAAACCAATTGTCCGCCAGCGCGGCTATTTCATCAAAGGCAAATTCGACCAATTTAACCGTAATATTCCATTCTCAGCATTTGTGCAAGCGTTTCGAGATTTAATGGGACAATTGTTGAGCGAAAGTGACGAACGACTGGAAAATTGGCAAACTCAAATATTGCAAGCACTGGGCGAAAATGGGCAAGTAATTATTGAAGTAATTCCCGAACTAGAAAAAATTATTGGTCAACAACCACCCGCCACCGAACTTTCAGGAACTGCGGTACAAAATCGATTTAATTTATTATTTCAAAACTTCATTCGAGTATTTACCGCCAAAGAACATCCCCTGGTGATGTTTTTGGACGACTTGCAGTGGGCAGATTCTGCCTCGCTACAGTTAATGCAACTGCTTATCTCCGAATCGGAAACCAGCTATTTATTAGTAATTGGTGCCTACCGAGATAATGAAGTCTCGCCAGCACATCCGTTGATGCTGACACTGGATGCAGTGGTCAAAGCTGGAGCAACTGTGAATACTATTACTCTGGAACCGTTGAGTTCAGAAAGTCTAAATGATTTGGTGGCTGATACCCTCAACTGTACTCCAGATTGGGCAAGACCATTGACTGATTTGGTGTCACAAAAAACCAAAGGAAATCCCTTTTTTGCGACGCAGTTTCTCAAGACACTGCATCAGGATGGGCTGATTAGTTTTACCCCCCCAACCCCCCCTTACCAAGGGGGGGCTACGGGGGGGTGGCAGTGCGATATCGTCCGAGTGCGGGAGGCGGCACTGACGGATGATGTGGTGGAGTTTATGGCGTTGCAATTGCAGAAACTGCCTGCAATAACTCAGGATATTTTGAAGTTAGCGGCTTGTATTGGGAATCAGTTTGATTTAAATACATTGGCAATCGTCTCTGCTGAGCCACAGACAGAGGTGGCAACATCTCTATGGAAAGCTTTACAAGAAGGATTAATTCTGCCCCAAAGTGAAGTTTATAAGTTTTATGTGGGACAGTCAATTCACGACAAGGAGCAAGATTCGCAGACTGTTAATTATAAATTCCTCCACGATCGCGTTCAACAAGCTGCTTACTCTCTGATTGCTGAAGACAAAAAACAGTCAACCCATCTATCAATTGGGCAGCTATTGTTACGCGATTCTTCAACCAGTGAACGGGAAGAGCGGCTATTTGAAATTGTCAACCATTTGAATGTTGGCATTGCCCTAATTACGCAACCCCAGGAACGGGAAAATCTGGCAGAGTTAAATTTAGCCGCCGGAGGAAAAGCTAAAACTGCCACAGCCTATGGAGCGGCGATCGACTATTTCGCAACAGGAATCAGACTTTTGCCCGAAACTGCGTGGGAAAATCGCTATCCCCTGATGTTGTCACTGCATGAAGAAATTGCGGAGGCGAGCTATCTCAACACCGATTTTGAGCAGATGGAACAGTGGGTTAGGGTGGTGCTGCAACAGGCTAAAACGTTACTAGATACAAGCAAAATTCAGCAAACTCGGATTTTGGGAACTAAAGCCCAAGGGCAACTCCTAGAGGCGATTCAGATTGGTTTACAGATGTTATGCTCTCTGGGAATTGAACTTTCAGAACAACCGACGGAGGCTGATATTGGACAAGCTTTTGGGGTGACGCGCGAGCTGTGGGCAGACAAACCACCCCGTACTTTGCTGGATTTGCCAACCATGCGCAATCCCCAGCTTTTGGCAGCGATGGAAATCTTGACGGCTTTGGTTCCTGCTTCCTTTGTAGCTGCTCCTACCTTGATGCCGTTGCTGATTTTCAAGCAAGTCGAATTATCCATCCAATCTGGCAATTGTCCAATTTCTATATTTGCTTACGGTGACTATGGTTTGATCTTGTGTGGCATCATCGGCGATATCGAAAACGGTTACGAGTTTGGGGAATTGGCATTAAGCCTTCTGGATCAGCTCCAACTGACACCCTTTAAATGCCGAAGCTGGTATGTGGTTCATACCTACATCAAACATTGGAAAATAACCCTCTCTGAAATCGTTCCGGCATTGCAAGAAGCCTACCGCAGTGGGATAGAAACCGGAGATATTGAAATAGGTTGCCTAAGTGCTACGGCGTACAGTTATTACGCTTATCATGCGGGGCAGGAATTAGCAGGACTGGCTCAGACAATGGATGCCTATCGTCAAACCATTCATCAATATAAGCAAACAGCAGCCCTATATTATCAAGAGATTTATCAACAAACTGTACTCAACTTATTGGGGCAGACCGAGGTTTCTTATCGCCTGACTGGGGCAATCTTTAACCAGGAAAAATCCCTCTCTGAACTGCAAGCAGCCAATCAACGCACTGCATTGTTCATGTGGCACATCAACCAAGCCATTCTTTATTATCTCTTTGGACAGGATGAGAACGCGGCTCAAAGCTCCGCCCAAACCTCCCAATACCTTGACGGTTGCGTGGCGACGTTCATGGTTCCCCTATACTCCTTTTTTGATGCGTTGATTCAATTAACCCAGTATGCAAACGCCTCCCCAGGAGAGCAACCGTCAATCCTTCTACAAGTGCAACAGCATCAAGACAAATTGCACCATTGGGCAGCTTTGGCTCCTACAAATCATCAGCATCGCTGGGAACTGGTGGCAGCCGAGCAATATCGAGTTTTAGGCAATAAACTCGAAGCTATTGAAGCTTACGATCGCGCTATTTACAGTGCCAAAACCAACCACTTCATTCAAGATGAAGCACTCAGCAACGAATTAGCCGGTAAATTCTACCTCAACTGGGGCAAAGAAAAGGTCGCCGCTGCTTATATGCAAGACTCCTACTACTGCTATGCCCGATGGGGGGCAAAAGCCAAAGTTGCAGACCTAGAAACCCGCTATCCCGACTTGCTGCACCCCATATTGCAGACCCAACAAAATCGTTATGCAATCAGCGAAAGCCGCCTCCAAACTATTAATAAATCCTCAGTCTTATATCAAACCATCCAAACAACTCAATCTAGCAGTAGCAGTATTTCCGAAGCCCTAGATTTCGAGACTATTCTCAAAGCCTCCCAAGCTCTGTCAAGTGAAATAGAATTAGAAAAATTGCTGGCTGCACTGATGTCTGTGGCGATCGAAAATGCTGGGGCAACAAAAGCAGTTCTGCTGTTGCTTAAGGATGGGAATATCGCGATCGAAGCTGTCGCATCCTTCAAGGAAGATGTCATCTCAATATCTCTACCGCTGTCAGCCAAAGAAGCGGTTCCCGCTGCTGTGGTTAACTATGTTAAGCGCACTTTAAAAACTGTGGTTTTGGATAATGCAGCAGCACAAAACGATTTTATGGCCGAGCCGTATTTGATGGAGAAAAAGCCCAAAAGTGTGCTGTGCGCGCCGATTTTGCATCAGGGTAAATTAATCGGGTTGCTATATCTAGAAAATAATTTGACAATTGGGGCATTTACGGGCGATCGCATTGAAGTCATCCAACTGTTGTGCGCCCAAGCAGCTATTTCTTTAGAAAATGCGCGCTTGTACCAACAATCCCAAGCTTACGCCCAAGAATTAGAACGATCGCTCTTTGACTTACAGCAAGCACAGTTACAGCTCGTGCACAGCGAAAAAATGTCCGCTTTGGGCAATCTCGTCGCCGGAGTCGCCCACGAAATCAACAATCCCGTCGGCTTTATTGCGGGTAATTTGACAGAAGCAAATGCTGGCTTCAATGATCTCATTGGTCAGTTGCAATTATATCAGAAAAAATTCCCTGATGCCGGATCTGAAATTGAGCAAAATGCTGAAAATATTGATTTAGATTATCTGGTAGAAGATTTGCCCAAGATGCTGTCGTCGATGAAAGTCGGGTGCGATCGCATTCGCGGCATCAGCACCAGCCTCCGCACCTTCTCCAGGGCCGATAAAGACTACAAAGTTCCCTTTAATGTCCATGAAGGGATTGAGAGTACGATCTTAATTTTGAAACATCGGCTGAAAGCTAACGAACACCGTCCGGCGATCGAAGTCGTCACAGACTACGGGAATCTCCCCAAAATCGAATGTTTTCCCGGTCAACTGAATCAAGTATTTATGAACTTGCTTGCAAATGCGATCGATGCGCTGGAAGAGTCGAGTCAAGGTCGTAGTTTCGAGGAAATTGAAGCGAATCGCAACTGTATCACGGTTCGGAGCAGTTTGGAGGGCGATCGCCACATCCTGATTACAATTGCCGATAACGGTGCGGGGATGAGTGACTCTGTGAAACAGCGGATTTTTGACCATTTATTTACTACAAAAGCTGTGGGTAAAGGTACTGGGTTGGGATTAGCGATCGTCCGCCAGATTGTAGTCGAAACCCACGGCGGTTCAATTCACGTCAATTCAACACCGGGAGCGGGAACAGAATTTATCATCAGCTTACCAACTTAAGTAGAGCGAAACAGTTAATTTTTTTCCTGACTTTCATACTCATTAACAAACCACTCACTAATTTTATGGAAAGAATAGCCATGAATAACTCCCACCAAAATCAGAACCAAAGCACAAACAGTCAAATTTTCAACTATCAAATTATTCAAACAATTTATGACGGGACTCGCACCTTAGTTTATCAAGCCATCCGTACCGATGACCAACTACCGGTTATTATCAAACTACTGAAAAACGACTATCCCACCTTCAGCGAACTCGTGCAGTTTCGCAATCAATATACCATGGCTAAAAATCTCAACTTGCCCGGAATTATCCAAACCTACAGCTTGGAAGCCTACCAAAACAGCTATGCGCTAGTAATGGAAGACTTCGGTGGAATCTCTCTAAAACAATGGGTGGAACAAGGGGAAACTCCGCCCGATTTAAGCGACTTTTTGCAAGTGGCGATCGACATCAGCAACATCTTAGATATACTCGGACGCCACCGGATAATTCACAAAGACATTAAACCAGCCAATATTTTAATCAATCCCGAAACCAAACAAGTTAAACTAATCGACTTTAGTATTGCATCACTATTATCAAAAGAAACCCAAACTCTGCTCAATTTCCATGTGTTAGAAGGAACACTTGCTTACATTTCTCCCGAACAAACCGGAAGAATGAACAGAGGAATTGACTACAGGACTGACTTTTATTCTTTAGGTATTACCTTCTACGAATTACTGACAAACGAGTTACCATTTCAATCAAATGACCCGATGGAGTTAGTGCATTGCCATATCGCCAAAGCAGCACCATTAGTAAATGCTATTAACCCACAAATTCCATCTGTACTCTCAGAAATTGTCAGCAAATTGATGGCAAAAAATGCGGAAGACCGCTATCAGAGTGCGTTAGGGCTGAAAACCGATCTAGAAAAATGTTTAGATAGGCTTAAAGAAACTGGGGAAATTCAGAGTTTTGAAATTGCACAAAGGGATCTGTGCGATCGATTCCTAATTCCCGAAAAACTTTACGGACGAGAAGCTGAAGTATCAACACTGCTGCAAGCATTCGATCGAGTCAGTCTTGGCGCAACAGAAATGATGCTGGTAGCTGGTTTTTCTGGGATTGGTAAAACAGCAGTAGTCAACGAAGTGCATAAACCGATCGTGCGCCAACGCGGTTATTTTATCAAAGGCAAATATGACCAATTTCAGCGTAACATTCCCTTTAGTGCCTTCGTGCAAGCCTTTCGGGATTTAATGGGGCAATTGCTGAGTGAAAGCGATGCCCAAATCAAACAATGGAAAACTAAGATTTTAGAAGCCCTCGGTGACAGCGGACAAGTCATTATTGAAGTCGTTCCCGAAGTAGAAATAATTATCGGTCAACAGCCACCTGCTCCAGAATTAGCAGGAACAGCAGCAAAAAATAGATTTAATTTATTGTTTCAAAAATTCACCCAAGTCTTTACCAGCGTAGAACATCCCTTAGTGATATTTTTAGATGATTTGCAATGGGCAGATTTGGCATCACTGAACTTAATGCAGCTTTTAATGGCTGATACAAGTCATCTTTTATTAATTGGTGCGTACCGTGATAATGAAGTCAACCCAGTACATCCATTAATCTTGGCTTTGAGCGAAATCAAAAAAACACAATCGACTATTAATACGATTGTTTTAGCACCCTTGACTCAAGTAATAGTAAATCAATTAGTTAGTGAAACGCTGAAATGTACAAGAATTTTTGCAGGTACTCTTTCACAATTAATATATCAAAAAACTAAAGGAAATCCGTTTTTTGCAACTCAACTTCTCAAAGCATTACATCAAGAAAATTTCATTAAATTTGATTTTGATGCGGGCTGCTGGCAATGCGACCTTGCTCAAGTGAATCAGCAACTGCTTACAGATGATGTTGTAACTTTTATGGCATTGCAGTTACAAAAATTGCCACCATCGACTCAAAATGTATTAAAGTTAGCTGCTTGTATTGGTAATCAGTTTGATTTAGCTATTTTGGCAATTGTTTCGGAACATTCAGAAATAGAAACTGCTGCTGAGTTGTGGAAAGCATTAGAAGAAGGATTGATTTTACCGAGTAGTGATGTTTATAAATTTTATCAACAAGAGTCATTAGTCAATAGTCATCTTACCCTGAACGAAGTCGAAGGATGGTCATCTGTAGACGAAGAACAACAAATGACCAATGACGGAGTACAAATGACAGCTACCTACAAATTTTTACATGACCGAGTACAACAAGCGGCTTATTCTTTGATTCCCGACTATCAAAAACAAGCAACTCATCTCAAAATTGGACAGTTACTTAGGCAAAACTTATCAGAAATAGAACAAGAGGAAAAACTGTTTGATATTGTCGAGCATTTGAACAAAGGAATTAAGTTAATTACTGAACCGAGAGAACAAGAAATATTAGCTCAACTAAATTTTAAAGCTGGAGGTAAGGCGATAAATTCTACAGCATACGCAGCAGCAAGGACATATTTCCAAATAGGAATCGAGCTACTACAAACAAACTGTTGGCACAGCCAGTATGAATTGACTTTGAACCTCCATATTGCGGCGGCTGAAGCTAGTTATTTGAATAGTGATTTTGAGGGCATGGAACAGATAACAACAGTCGTGTTGCGATCGGCTCAAACGATTTTAGATAAAATAAAAATTTATGAAATTCAAATTGCAGCGCAAGTTTTACAAAGTAATGTGGTGGAGGCGATCGCTATTGGCAGAAAAGCTTTAGAGCAATTGGGGGTTGAACTGCCTACAGAACCTGATCAATCCAAGACTAGCAGAATGCTACAAAGCCTTGCCACCCAACTCGAAGGTAGACAAATTGAAGACTTGAGCGATCTGCCATTAATGACCGATCCTAACGCTCAGGCTGCAATGGAATTGATGGCAATGTTGTTTTCACCAATTATTCAAGGAATGCCCGGTTTATTGCCATTGCTAAGTTCGATGATGGTGAATTTATCTCTTCGATCGGGCAATACCGTGGCATCAATAACTGGGTATGGTATTCACGGCATGGTATTGTGTGCTTTCTTGGAAGATCCTTCCGCAGGCTATGCTTTTGGTAAATTGGCTCTAAGTTTACTGGAAAAATTTAATATACAAAAGATTAAATCCGCTGTGATGTCTCTATTTGGTTGCTTTATTCAACATTACCGAGAGCGGTTAGATGCCACGATTCCGACTCTGAAAACAGCTTACCAGACTGGCATAGAAACTGGAGATTTTTTACACGCTGGTTTTGCTCTCGGTGGTCACAGTAATGGCAGGTTTTTTAGCGGTGAAGAACTGAATAGTTTTATTCAAGACATGGCTAATTATAGTGTGGCATTGGCTCAGGTGAAACAAGAATCTGCTCGAGTATATGTAAATTTAGGAAAACAAGCAGCAGAAAACTTGATTGAATTAGTCAGTCAACCATATTGCTTGCTCGGCAATGCTTATAATGAAACGTTGATGCTAAGTAAGCACCAGCAGGATAACGATTTAACAGCGATCGCGCAAGCCTATATCTACAAACTGCTGCTTGCTTACTATTTTGGTAATTATACAGATGCACGCAACTATATTGCCCAAGCCAAGCTGTGTTTAATGGCAGTATCGGGATCGATTTTTGTTCCTATTTTCCATTTTTATGCCGCGCTAACTCATCTAGCACTCTTCCCTACCCAACCAGAACCGGAGCAAGCCGAACTGCTTGCTGTTGCTGCCACCCATCAAACGATTCTGCACCAGTGGGCGCACCATGCCCCGATGAACCACTTGCATAAATGGTATCTAGTGGAGGCTGAGCGTTATCGAGTTTTGGGTGAAAAAAATGCAGCCAGCGAGTGTTATGACCGAGCCATAAATCTGGCTCAAGAACATCAATTTATCAACGAAGAAGCTCTCGCAAATGAATTGGCCGCCAAGTTTTATTTGCAATGGAATAAACCGCGCATCGCCCAAGAATACGCGATTGAAGCTTACTATGGCTATGCTCGCTGGGGTGCTAAAGCCAAAGTCGCCGACTTGGAAAAATACTATCGGCAATTACTTGCTCCCGTATTACAGCAAACTCGTTCTGCTCTTTGCACTAAGGAAACTATCTTCGCCTTGGGAACTTTGACATCTACCAATTCCGCCAGTTCTAGCAGTGCTTATGTGGCTTTAGATTTAGCTGCGATTCTCAAAGCTTCCCATACTATCTCAGGTGAAATTGAACTCGAAAAACTCCTTTCATCGTTGCTTTCCATTGTCATCGAAAATGCGGGAGCCGATAAATGCGTGTTAATGCTGTTGCGAGACGATCGCCTGTTAATTAAAGGCTTGATTACCCTGGGGACAGAGGCTGTCGTGTTGCAGCGCCTTCCCATTGAAGAGAGTCAAGATATTCCCCTGAAGTTGATTTACAAAGTCTTGCACAACAGGCAGACTGCCGTAATAGTTGATGCGAGTGCCGATCTGACTTTAGCAAATGACCCTTATATCATGCGCCAGCAGCCGAAGAGTATTTTGTGCAGCCCGATTTTGCATCAAGGGAAGTTGATGGGCATTTTATATCTAGAAAATAATTTAGCAAAGGGTGCTTTCACGAGCGATCGCGTTGAACTGCTCAATTTGCTATGCGCTCAAGCTGCTATTTCTTTAGAAAATGCCCAACTTTATGAGCGATCGCAGCATTATGCTCAACAATTAGAGCGATCGCTCGATCGGTTGAGTGCAGAACAATCTCGGTTGCAAGCATCCCAGCAACGACTCCAGCTATTGGTTAAGCAAACTCCAGTAGCCGTCATAGAGTGGGATATCAATTTTCTGGCTACTGACTGGAACCCAGCAGCAGAAAGAATCTTTGGCTATACCAAGCAGGAGGCTTTGGGTCGTCACTTCACATTTATCGTTCCTGAAGTGATTCAAGCACAACTAAAGGGAGTCAGCGTCGATATTATATCGCAGCAGGGTGGTAATTACAGTATTAATGAAAATCTTACAAAGGATGGCAAAACGATTATTTGTGTTTGGTATAACAATGTACTTATGAATGCAGATGGCGAGTTAATAGGAGTTGCTTCGCTGGCAGATGATATTACCGATCGTCAAGAAGCAGAACTTGCCTTAGAGCAGAAATCCCTTGCCTTAGAAAATGCCTTAAACTCATTACAGCAAGCCCAAATTCAAATTGTCCAAAGTGAAAAAATGTCGGCCCTAGGTAACTTGGTCGCCGGAGTTGCCCACGAAATCAACAATCCCGTCGGCTGCATTATTGGCAACGTTGGTGCTGTCCAAGATTCCATCAACGACCTATTTGGGCTGATTGACCTCTACAACGATAAATTCCCTCAACCAGGGACTGAAATTGAAGAGGAATTAGAGACAATTGACCTAGAATATTTACGCTCTGATTTACCCAAGTTAATCAGAGCAATGAAAGATGGAGGCGATCGCATCACCAGCATCAGCAAGAGTCTCCGCACTTTCTCCCGTGCCGATAGCGACCAAAAACAAAAGTTCAACCTCCACGAAGGGATTGATAGCACCATCTTGATTTTACGCCATCGCCTCAAGGCCAATGATACTCGTCCCGCGATTGAAGTTGTCACCAACTACGGGAATATTCCGGCGATCGAATGCTTCCCCGGACAATTAAATCAGGTGTTTATGAATATTATAGCTAATGCTATTGATGCTTTAGAAGAATCAAATATCGGTCTAAGTTTTGCAGAAATCAAAGCGAATCCTAACTGTATAACCATTCAAACATCGGTCGAAAATAAACAGGTAAAAATTGCCATCACTGATAATGCTAAGGGGATGAGTGAGGAGGTAAAATCAAAGATTTTTGACCATTTATTTACTACGAAAACTGTCGGAAAAGGTACGGGATTAGGACTGGCGATCGCGCGGCAAATTGTCGTAGAAAAACATGGCGGTTCCCTGAACGTTAATTCTATACTGGGATCGGGAACAAAATTTATCATCACTTTACCCCTTCAGGAAAAATAAACAGATTAACTTTTCCCTGACATTCAGACTCATTCAACAAACCCATCATTAACTTTCCGCCAATAATAACAATGAATAACTCCTCCACAAACTACAACCTAACGACAACCCATCAAATTCCCCACTATCAAATTGTTGAAACTGTTTATTCAGGAAGTCGAACCGTAGTCTACCGAGCCCTTCGTACCAAAGATCGACTACCTGTCGTCATCAAACTGCTGAAAAATGAGTATCCTAGCTTCAGCGAACTGGTGCAGTTTCGCAACCAGTATACCATTTCCAAAAACCTTCATCAACCTGGAATTATCCAGACCTATAGCCTGGAGCCCTATCAAAATGGCTATGCCTTAGTCATGGAAGACTTTGGGGGGATTTCTCTGAAAGAATGGGCAATGAGCGGAAATCTACAATCAGTACAGGAGTTTTTAACTTTAGCGATCGCACTGTGCAACACCTTAGATATATTGTATCGGGAGCGGATTATACATAAAGACATCAAACCCGCCAATATTCTTATTAATCCTGAAACAAAGCAAGTTAAATTAATTGACTTCAGTATTGCATCTCTGCTACCACGAGAAACCCAATCCCTGCTTAACCCCAATGTTTTAGAAGGAACACTTGCTTATATTTCTCCCGAACAAACAGGAAGGATGAATCGGGGAATTGACTACCGTACAGATTTTTATTCCTTGGGTGTAACTTTCTACGAATTACTGACAGGAGAATTACCTTTTCAATCAAATGATGCGATGGAATTAGTACATTATCATATTGCGAAACCAGCACCAAATATGAATCAACCTCACCCCAACAGGTTGCCGTTGGCGGGTGAGGTTGATTTTCCTATTCCCCAAGTCCTTTGTGATATCGTCATGAAACTGATGGCGAAAAATGCTGAAGATAGATATCAAAGTGCTTTAGGGTTGAAATATGATTTAGAAAAATGTTTAACTCAACTCAAAGAAACTGGTGAAATTCAGAGTTTTGAAATAGCTCAGAGGGATCAGTGCGATCGCTTTATCATCCCTGACAAACTTTATGGACGAGAAGCTGAAGTATCAACCCTCCTCCAAGCATTTGAAAGAGTCAGCCTTGGTGCAACGGAAATGATGCTGGTAGCTGGTTTTTCTGGGATTGGTAAAACAGCAGTAGTCAACGAAGTTCATAAACCCATTGTGCGGCAACGCGGTTATTTTATTAAAGGGAAATATGACCAATTTCAGCGGAATATTCCCTTCAGTGCATTTGTCCAAGCATTCCGGGATTTAATGGAGCAATTGCTAACCGAAAGTGACGCACAAATCCAGCAATGGAAAAACCAAATATTAGATGCTGTTGGCGAAAATGGACAGGTAATTATTGAAGTCATCCCGGAATTAGAACGGATTATTGGTAAGCAATCACCAGCAGTGGAATTATCAGGAACGGCGGCACAGAATAGATTTAATTTATTGTTCCAGAAATTTACCCAAGTTTTTACAAGCATTGAACATCCCTTAGTGATGTTCTTAGATGATTTGCAATGGGCTGATTCAGCATCACTGAATTTAATGCAGTTATTAATGGCTGATACAAGCCATCTGTTCTTAATTGGTGCATACCGTGATAACGAAGTCAATCCAGCACATCCATTGATGTTGACTTTGAGTGAAATTGCCAAAACACAAGGCACGATTGATACGATTACTCTAGCACCTCTGAGTGAAATCCAAATAAATCAATTAGTTGCGGACACCCTGAAATGTCCAGAAAAATTAGCATGGAATCTTTCTCAACTCATATCTAAAAAAACACAAGGTAATCCATTTTTTGCGACTCAGTTTCTCAAAGCATTGCATCAAGATAAGCTGATTGAATTTAACTTTGAGTTGGGGTGTTGGGAATGTGACATTACACAGGTAACTCAGCAAGCGGTTACAGATGACATTGTGGCCTTTATGGCATTGCAATTAGGAAAACTACCGCCATCAACTCAACAGGTGTTACAACTAGCAGCTTGTATTGGCAATCAGTTCGATCTAGCAACTTTGGCAATTGTTTCAGAACAGTCAGAGGTAGAAACAGCAGATTCTTTGTGGAAAGCATTACAGTCAGGGTTGATTTTACCGATTAGTGATGTTTATAAGTTTTATGTCGGGCAAGAAACTCTAGCAGTTCCTCAAGAAAATAAACAGACTGTTACATACAAATTTTTACACGATCGAGTACAGCAGGCTGCCTATTCCCTGATTCCCGATGACCAAAAACAGACGACTCATTACCAAATTGGACAACTGCTGCTTGCTAAAATATCACCAGAAGTCAGAGAAGAGCGAATCTTTGAATTAGTTGATCAATTAAACTATGGAACGGCATTAATTAGCGAACAAAAAGAACGAGATGAACTGGCTAAATTAAATTTGATAGCCTGTCGCAAAGCCCGAAGTGCAACGGCCTACCAAGCTGGTCGCGAATATGCCCGCATTGGCTTGTCTTTATTAGGAGAAACAGCTTGGCAACAGCACTACGATCTTACCCTCACTTTCCACGACCTTGCGGCAGAATTGGCTTCTCTGTGGGGGGATTTTTCAGAGATGGAGCAGTGGGTCGAAACGATTTTTTCCCAAACGCGATCGCCCATCGAGCAGGTTAATGCCTGCTTAACCACCATTTTCGCCAAAATTGCCCAAAAACAACCCGCCGAAGCGATCGCGATCGCTCTAGACTTTTTGAGTAAATTGGGAGTTGTTCTCCCCGAATGCCCCACGGAAGAAGAGATTCAGCAGTCTCTTACAGAAGTAACTCAATTGATGGAAGGACGGAATATTGAAGCATTAATCCACCTTCCTCAGATGACAGATCGGCAAAATATTGCCATTGTCGAACTTGCAAATTGTATTATGCCCGCCGCTTATATCTGCGGTTCTCCTTTATATTCCCTCGTGGCGGCCTTATCTGTCAAACAATCGATTCAATATGGCAATACCGCCGCCTCTGCTTTTGGTTATGCGGCTTACGGACTCATTACTTGCAATATTTTACAAGATGCGATCGCCGGGGTGAAATTCGGTCGGTTAGCCCTCCAACTCGTCTCCGACTTAAATGCTAAAACAGTCAAACCGGAAGTGTTGGTGATGGTGGGAGTCTCTCTATTACACCGTAATGCTCCCGTTCGGGAAATTCTAGGAGTCTTACAAGAAGGATATGAGACCGCCCTCGAAGTGGGCAATTTAGAATTTGTCGGCTACGCGGCTCACCAGTTTTGTCTCACTTCTTTTTGGTGTGGTCAGCCTCTAGCCTCCTTAGAACAAGAAACTCGCGCCTATTACAAAGGATTGGTATATTTTAATCAATTGATACCGGCCAGTTGGTGTCGAATCCATTGGCAATCTATGTTAAATTTGCTGGGCACTGCGGAACATCCCGGAGTGTTGTCTGGAGAAGCCCTGCAAGAAGCGGAGTTTTTGCTACAGTCTGCCAATGATTTGTATGGCTTGTATTTCTTCCATTTATACAAGCTCATGTTATGTTACCTTTTTGAAGACATCGAAGCGGCACAAAACTGTGCTGTTGAGGCTGGGCGTTTTGTTATAGCTGCTACGGGAAGTATTGGCGAACCGCTATTTTATTTTTATGATTCTTTAATGGCTTTAGCGATGTGGAAGTTGCAAGATCGAAATTGCGCTCTCTTCGCGAGTTCAGAAATTGGCCAACGAGTAGAAAAAAACCAAACTAAACTGCGACAACAATGGGCAAATAATGCTCCCATGAACCATCAACATAAAGTCGATTTAGTGGAAGCAGAAAAATGTCGGGTGTTGGGACAAAAATTAGAAGCAATGGAACTCTACGACAAAGCGATTATCGGTGCAAAAGCCAATGAATTTATTCACGAAGAAGCCTTAGCTAATGAACTGGCAGCTAAATTTTACCTCGACTGGGATAAACAGCGCATCGCTGGGGAATACATGACGAACGCCTACTATGGCTATGCTCGTTGGGGCGCTAAAGCTAAAGTTGCCGACTTGGAAAGACGCTATCGGCAACTGCTTGCTCCCATCCTCCAACAAACCCGTTCTCCCCTGTCAACGCACGAAACTATCTTCGCCTTGGGGAGTGTGACATCCACAATTTCCGCTACATCCAGCAGTAGCAGTGTCTCTGGGGTTTTAGATTTAGCTGCTATTCTCAAAGCTTCCCAAGCTATCTCAGGCGAAATTGAACTGTCCAAACTACTTTCATCGTTACTTTCTATTGTCATCGAAAATGCTGGAGCTGATAAATGTGTGTTAATGCTCTTGCGAGACGATCGCCTGCTAATTAAAGGCTCGATCACCCTGGGGACAGAGCCAGTCGTGTTGCAGCGCTTTCCTATTGAAGAGAGTCAAGATATTCCCCTGAAATTGATTTACAAAGTCAAGCACAACAGGCAGACTACTGTAATAGTTGATGCGACTGCCGATCTGACTTTAGCTAATGACCCGTATATCATTCGTCAGCAGCCGTATAGTATTTTGTGCAGCCCGATTTTGCATCAAGGGAAGTTGATGGGTATTTTATATTTAGAAAATAATTTAGCAACGGGGGCGTTCACGCGCGATCGCGTGGAACTGCTCAATTTGCTATGCGCTCAAGCTGCTATTTCCCTAGAAAATGCCCAACTTTATGAGCGATCGCAGCATTATGCTCAACAACTAGAGCGATCGTTTAATGAGTTAAGTGCCGCTCAGTCTCGCTTCCATAACTTGGTAGACAATTTACCGGGGATAGTTTATCAATCCCACATGAGTACCGAGGGGATGCTGTCACTGAACTACATCAGTGCTGACTGTTACAGCTTACTAGAAATTACCCCTGAGCAAGCCATGTCTAATGTCGAGTTTTTCGAGAATCTGGTGCATCCAGAGGATATGGCAAGTTATCAGCAGGTCACGAATCAGGCTATGAAAACCCAAGCTCCTTGGGAGTGGGAAGGGAGGATTGTCACGTCATCTGGAACTGTTAAGTGGATTCATGGGGAATCAAGAACTGAAAAGCGGGCTGATGGTTCAATAGTCTGGGATGGATTATTTTTGGATATTAGCGATCGCAAACAAGCAGAAATTGCCCTACAGCAGAAATCCCTTGCCTTAGAAAATGCCTTAAACTCGTTACAGCAAGCCCAGCTCCAAATTGTCCAAAGTGAAAAAATGTCAGCCTTGGGGAACTTAGTCGCCGGGGTAGCCCACGAAATCAACAATCCCGTCGGCTGTATTATTGGCAACGTTGGTGCTGTCCAAGATTCCATCAATGACCTATTTGGGCTGATTGACCTCTACAACGATAAATTTCCTCAACCAGGGACTGAAATTGAAGAGGAATTAGAGACAATTGACCTAGAATATTTACGCTCTGATTTACCCAAGTTAATCAGAGCAATGAAAGATGGAGGCGATCGCATCACCAGCATCAGCAAGAGTCTCCGCACTTTCTCCCGTGCTGATAGCGACCAAAAACAAAAGTTCAACCTCCACGAAGGGATTGATAGTACCATCTTGATTTTACGCCATCGCCTCAAAGCTAATGAGACTCGTCCGGCGATTGAAGTTGTCACAAACTACGGGAAAATTCCGGCGATCAATTGCTTTCCCGGTCAATTAAATCAGGTGTTTATGAATATTCTTGCCAATGCGATAGATGCGTTGGATGAATCAAATATAGGTCGGACTTTTGCCGATATTCAGGCGAATTTTAACTGCATTTCCATTACAACCTCCGTCGAAAATAATCTGGTTAAAATCACTATTACTGATAATGGAAAGGGGATGAATTCAGAGGTAAAACAAAAAATATTTGACCATTTGTTTACTACAAAAGCCGTTGGCAAAGGAACAGGATTGGGATTGGCGATCGCAAAGTCTATTGTGGTCGAAAAACATGGCGGTTCCCTGAACGTTAATTCTATACTGGGATCGGGAACAGAATTTATCATCACCTTACCCCTTTAGGGAAGATAAACAGATAAACTTTTCCCTGACATTCAGACTCATTCAACAAACCCATCATTAACTTTCCGCCAATAATAACAATGAATAACTCCTCCACAAACCACAACCTAACGACAACCTATCAAATTCCCAACTATCAAATTGTCGAAACCGTTTATTCAGGGAGTCGAACCGTAGTATATCGGGCCATCCGTACAAAAGATCGACTACCTGTCGTCATTAAACTCCTGAAAAATGAGTATCCAACTTTCAGCGAACTGGTGCAGTTTCGCAACCAGTATACCATTTCCAAAAACCTTCATCAACCTGGAATTATCCAGACCTATAGCCTGGAGCCCTATCAAAATGGCTATGCCTTAGTCATGGAAGACTTTGGGGGGATTTCTCTGAAAGAATGGGCAATGAGCGGTAATCTACAATCTTTACACGAGTTTTTAACTTTAGCGATCGCACTGTGCAACACCTTAGATCTATTGTACCGGGAGCGGATTATACATAAAGACATCAAACCCGCCAATATTCTTATTAATCCTGAAACCAAACAAGTCAAATTAATTGACTTTAGTATAGCATCTTTACTCCCACGAGAAACACAGACACTTGTCAATCCTAATGTTTTAGAAGGGACACTAGCTTATATTTCTCCAGAACAAACAGGGAGAATGAACCGGGGAATCGACTACCGCACAGATTTCTATTCTTTGGGTGTAACTTTCTACGAGTTACTCACTGGAGTTTTACCATTTCAATCAAACGATCCGATGGAGTTGGTGCATTGTCATATTGGGAAACTTCCACCCCTAGTACATGAAATTAATCCAGAAATTCCGTCTGTAGTCTCAGAAATCGTCAGCAAATTGATGGCAAAAAATGCCGAAGATAGATATCAGAGTGCATTGGGACTAAAGTTTGATTTAGAAAAATGTTTAACTCAAATTCAAGAAACGGGTTCGATTGATAACTTTGATGTTGGGATGAGGGATCAGTGCGATCGCTTTATCATCCCTGACAAACTTTATGGAAGAGAAGCCGAAGTATCAACCCTACTCCAAGCGTTTGAACGTGTTAGCCAAGGTGCAACAGAAATGATGCTGGTAGCTGGGTTTTCGGGAATTGGAAAAACCGCAGTTATCAACGAAGTTCATAAACCCATTGTGCGGCAACGCGGTTATTTTATCAAAGGCAAATTTGACCAATTCAACCGCAATATTCCCTTCTCTGCCTTTGTGCAAGTATTCCGCGATTTAATGTGGCAGTTGCTTAGTGAAAGCGATCGCGAATTACACATCTGGAAAACTCAGATTCTTCAGGCGTTAGGTGACAATGGACAGGTAATGATTGAGGTGATTCCCGAATTAGAACGCATCATTGGTAAGCAAGTACCTGCGCCAGAATTATCAGGAACGGCGGCACAAAATAGATTTAATTTACTATTTCAGAAGTTCATTCAAGTCTTCACAACTAAAGAACATCCCTTAGTGATATTTTTGGATGATTTACAGTGGGCTGATTCTGCCTCACTCAATTTGATGCAAATCTTGATGAATGAGTTGGACAGCCACTATTTATTGATGATCGGGGCTTACAGAGATAATGAAGTTTCACCAGTGCATCCCTTAATGTTGACATTGGATGCGATCGCCAACGCCACCATCAATACGATTACCTTACATCCCCTCAGTCAAGGTAGCTTGAACAAGCTAGTTGCTGACACTCTCAACTGCCATATCTTGAGCGCACAAGCCTTAGCAGAACTGATTGCTGTCAAAACAAAAGGTAATCCCTTTTTTGCTACTCAGTTTCTCAAAGCATTGTATCAAGATGGATTGATTCAGTTCGATCGCAACTTGGGGCATTGGCAGTGCGATATTGCTCAAGTCAGAGCCTTAGCAGTCACTGATGATGTCGTGGAATTTATGGCATCACAGTTACAAAAACTGCCGAATTATACCCAAGATATTCTCAAATTAGCCGCTTGTATTGGCGCACAGTTCGATTTGAATACGCTGGCGATCGTCTCTGAGCAATCTGAATCTGATGCCGCCGTCGCCCTCTGGAAAGCCTTACAGGAAGGGTTGATCATCCCCCAAAGTGAAATTTATAAGTTCTATGTGGGCGAACTGGATATAACCCAAAACACACAAACTGAAACGCTCAATTATAAGTTCCTCCACGATCGCGTCCAACAAGCTGCTTATTCCTTGATTCCAGAAGCAAAAAAACAAGTAACCCATCTCAAAATTGGACAATTACTATTGGATAGTTGTTCGCAATTAGAGCAGGAAGAAAAACTGTTTGATATTGTTAGACATTTAAATGAAGGAATTGAATTAATCACACAATCGCAGGAACGAGAAGCCTTAGCTCAACTTAATTTAAAAGCTGGGAAAAAAGCCAGAAATTCTACAGCCTACGCCGCCGCAAGGGGTTATCTAAAAACAGGGATTGAGCTATTACAACCAGACTGCTGGAAAACAGAGTACGAATTAGCCTTGAATCTCCATGTGGCGGCAACGGAAGCAAGCCATTTGAGTGGTGATTTTGAGGATATGGAACATCTTGCTGCATTAGTATTGCAGCAGGCGCAGACAATTTTTGACAAAGTGAAAATTTACGAAATTCAAATCGCTGCACAAACATCCCAAAACAAAATATTAGAGGCGATCGCAGTGGGAAGAAACGCCCTAGCCCAATTAGGAGTAGAACTCGCCACGGAAGTAGACGAAGCCAAGATTGGTAAAGCCTTACAAGATATTGGCAGCCAACTCCGGGGAAGAGAAATTAGCGAGTTGATTGATTTGCCTGTGATGAGCGATCGCACTGCAATCGCCGCCATGCAACTATTAGGAGTATTGTTTGCACCCCTATTGGTGGGAATGCCAGGTTTACTGCCCCTCTTGGGCGCAACGATGGTGAAGTTGTCGCTCCAGTTTGGCAATGCCCCCGCCTCGACGGCAGGATATGGGCTTCATGGCATGGTGCTGTGTGCCTTTTTGGGCGAAGTCGAAACAGGCTACGAGTTTGGTAGATTAGCACTCTCGTTGGTGGAGAGGTTGAATGCTCAGTCCATGAAGTCCCTCACTCTAAACTTATTTGGGGCTTTTATCCAACATCATCAGCAAGCGGTATTGGCAACGCTACCGACGCTGAAAGATGGCTACACCACTGGCATAGAAACAGGCAATTTTCTCTACGCTGGCTACAACGTAACAGGTTACGCCTATAATGCGCTGTTTGCAGGTGTAGAGGTGGACGCATTGTTATCCGAATTGGCTGCTTACAATGTTGTCCTAGCTCAGATCAAACAAGATTCGGCGCATATTTATTCGGACATGGTGCGACAAACGTTGGAGCATTTGAGAGAAACGGTGAGCCAACCAGATTGCTTAACTGGCACTATCTATGATGAGACGCTGATGCTGCCGAAGCACCAGCAAGATAACGATCTTACCTCGATCGCCATTGTCTACATCTACAAACTGCTGCTTGCCTACTACTTTGGCAATTATCAGGCTGCCTTGAACTACATCACCCCAGTCAAGTCCCATTTGATGGCAGTATCGGGAATGGTTTTTATTCCCAGTTTCCATTTTTATGCCGCGCTAACTCATCTGGCACTCTTCCCCATCCAGCCAGAACCAGAGCAAGCCGAAATACTTGAGCGAGCAGCAAGCCATGAAATAATTTTGCATCGCTGGGCGCAGAATGCCCCGATGAATCACCAACATAAGGTGGATTTGGTAGCAGCAGAAAAATGTCGAGTCTTAGGCAAAAATTATGAAGCAGGGGATTACTACGATCGCGCCATTTTTGGAGCAAAAGCCAACGAATATATTAACGAAGAAGCTTTAGCCAACGAACTAGCAGCCAAATTCTATCTCAACTGGGGTAAAGAGAAAGTTGCCGCAGGTTATATGCAGGAAGCCTATTACTGTTATTCCCGTTGGGGAGCCAAAGCCAAAACTGATGATTTGGAAAACCGCTATCCCGAATTGCTCCGCCCGATTTTGCAGCAGTCCGAACCCTCGGTGACAATGTTAGGCACACTAACAACGATCGCATCTCCCGGCTATTCCCTTCACTCCAACACCCGCAAAAGTTCTAGCAGTTCCAGCATCAATACAACCCTCGATTTTGCTGCCATTCTCAAAGCCTCCCAAGCACTTTCGAGGACGATTCAGTTAGAGGATCTGATCCACCAACTGACCCAAGTTATTCTGCAAAATTCGGGGGGCGATCGCTGTGCGTTAATCTTACCTTCGGAGAATCAAGTCTGGGAAGTGCGGGCGATCGCCACACCCACCGAAACTCTACTCTACTCCGAACCCCTGGAAAACAACCCCAATCTCCCCGTCAAACTGATTCAATATGTCAAAAACACTCACAAAGTCGTGGTGATTGACGATCTAGAAACCGATTTACCCGTAATTGATAATTATTTGACACTACAGCAGCCTAAAAGTGTGCTGTGTTTACCCGTTCTCAATCAAGGAAATTTGGTCGGTATTTTGTATCTCAACAATCGCTTAACCAGTGGTGTGTTTACCAGCGATCGCATCATTATTCTCGACTTTCTCTGCTCCCAAGTGGCTATTTCTCTAGAAAATGCCCGGCTTTACAATCAAGTCAAGCAGACCCTCACCGACCTGCAAAATGCTCAATTACAAATAGTCCAAAGTGAAAAAATGTCAGCCTTGGGGAACTTAGTTGCCGGTGTCGCTCACGAAATCAACAATCCCGTCGGCTGTATTATTGGCAACGTTGGTGCTGTCCAAGATTCCATCAATGATCTATTTGGGCTGATTGACCTCTATCAAGAGGAACTCCCGCAACCTAGCCCCACCATTGAAGAAGAATTAGAGACAATTGACCTAGAATATTTACGCTCTGATTTACCCAAGTTAATCAGAGCGATGAAAGATGGGGGCGATCGCATCACCAGCATCAGCAAGAGTCTCCGCACTTTCTCCCGTGCCGATAGCGACCAAAAACAAAAGTTCAACATCCATGAAGGGATTGATAGCACCATCTTGATTTTACGCCATCGCCTCAAGGCCAATGATACTCGTCCCGCGATTGAAGTTGTCACCAACTACGGGAATATTCCGGCGATCGAATGCTTCCCCGGACAATTAAATCAGGTGTTTATGAATATTATAGCTAATGCGATCGATGCGTTAGATGAATCAAATATAGGTCGGACTTTTGCCGAAATCCAGGCTAATCATAACTGCATTTTTATTACAAGCTTCGTAGAAAATAATCTCGTTAAAATCACTATTGTTGACAATGGAAAAGGAATGAATGAAGAGGTAAAACAAAAAATTTTCGAGCATTTGTTTACGACTAAAGCTGTTGGTAAAGGAACAGGATTAGGATTGGCGATCGCGCGGCAAATTGTGGTGGACAAACACGGCGGTTCAATTCACGTCAATTCAACACCGGGAGCGGGAACAGAATTTATCATCAGCTTACCAACTTAAGTAGAGCGAAACAGTTAATTTTTTTCCTGACTTTCATACTCATTAACAAACCACTCACTAATTTTATGGAAAGAATAGCCATGAATAACTCCCACCAAAATCAGAACCAAAGCACAAACAGTCAAATTTTCAACTATCAAATTATTCAAACAATTTATGACGGGACTCGCACCTTAGTTTATCAAGCCATCCGTACCGATGACCAACTACCGGTTATTATCAAACTACTGAAAAACGAGTATCCCACCTTCAGCGAACTGGTGCAGTTTCGCAATCAATACACTATTGCTAAAAACCTTAACTCCCCCCTGATTATCCAAACCTACAGTCTAGAACCATATCAAAATGGCTATGCCTTAGTGATGGAGGACTTTGGCGGGATTTCTCTATCTGCTTATCTCCAAGTAGCAACCGATCAAAACCAACTTGCTAAATCTTTATCTTTAGCAGAATTTCTCAACCTGGGTATACAACTGACAGATATTCTAAACTATCTCTCTCAAAATCGAGTCATTCACAAAGATATTAAACCCGCTAATATTCTGATTAATCCCGACACCAAACAAATTAAACTAATTGACTTTAGCATTTCTTCCCTGCTGCCACGAGAAACCCAAGAAATCCAGAATCTTAATGTCTTAGAAGGAACATTAGCCTATCTCTCTCCAGAACAAACCGGACGGATGAATCGAGGCATTGACTATCGTAGCGACTTTTATGCCCTTGGTGTCACCTTTTATCAATTATTAACAGGACAGTTACCATTTATCTCTGACGATGCAATGGAATTGGTGCATTGTCATCTAGCAAAACAGTCAATACCCATCCATCAAATTAATAGCAAAATTCCCATAATTTTGTCACAAATGATAAGTAAATTGATGGCAAAAAATGCCGAACACCGCTATCAGAGTGCATTAGGATTAAAACATGATTTAGAGATTTGTCTAGCTCAACTAGAAAAAACGGGTAACATTGACACCTTTAAATTAGGACTGGGAGATATTACAGACCGATTCCTCATACCAGAAAAACTCTACGGTAGAAAAATTGAAGTTGATAATCTATTAGCTGCGTTTGAACGAGTCGCTAACCCCCCTGAGTCGCCCCTTAATAAGGGGGGACATAGGGGGGTAGAAATGATGCTAGTGGCAGGGTTTTCTGGGATTGGTAAAACGGCGGTAGTAAATGAAGTTCACAAGCCAATTGTCAGACAACGGGGCTATTTCATCAAAGGCAAATACGACCAATTTCAGCGTAATATTCCCTTTTCAGCCTTTCTGCAAGCCTTCCGCGATTTGATGGGGCAATTGTTATCAGAATCAGATACTCAGTTACAAATATGGAAAAGCAAGATTTTGACAGCAGTTGGCGATAACGGACAAGTCTTGATTGATGTAATTCCTGAGTTAGAACGCATCATTGGTAAACAGCAAATAGCACCAGAACTATCGGGAAATGCAGCCCAAAATCGCTTCAATATGCTGATGCAAAAATTTGTGCAAGTATTTACACAAGCCGAACATCCTTTAGTAATGTTTTTAGATGATTTGCAGTGGGTAGATTCGGCATCATTGAAATTGTTGCAACTGTTGATGGAAGATACGGGACATTTATTGGTGTTAGGTGCTTATCGGGATAACGAAGTTTCTCCTACTCATCCATTTATTTTGACAGTGGATGATATTCAAAAAACGGGGGCAACAGTGAATATAATTACCTTAGCTCCCTTGCAAAAAGATGACATTAATCAATTGATTTCAGATACTCTTAGTTGCGAACCAGAGATTTCCAAACCTCTGAAAAAACTGGTATATCAAAAAACTCAAGGTAATCCATTTTTTGCTACGCAATTCCTCAAGGCGTTACATGACGATGGGCTGATTACTTTTGACCCCCCTCAGTCCCCCACCCCATCCGGCTTCCCCTTGTCAAGGGGGAGGATCAAAGAGGGAAGACAAGGGGGGTGGCAGTGTGATATTGCACAAATCAAAGCCTTAGCACTCACCGATGATGTAGTAGAGTTTATGGCGTTGCAATTGCAGAAATTGCCGATAGAAACTCAGGATATTCTTAAATTAGCCGCTTGTATTGGAGCGCAGTTTGATTTAGCTACTTTGGCAATTGTCAGTGAAAAGTCGCCAGAAGTTGCTGCTACTGCTTTATGGAAATCTTTGCAAGAGGGCTTGATTATTCCGACTACAGAAGCTTATAAGTTTTTTACTCAATCTGATAATGAATTGGTTTTTAGTGCAGCGGCTAATCCGACTTATCGGTTTTTGCACGATCGCGTCCAACAAGCTGCTTATTCGCTAATTCCTGAAGATCAAAAACAAGCAACTCATCTCAAAATCGGACAATTACTCCTACAAAATTCCTCAGAGATAGAGCCAGAGGAAAAACTGTTTGATATTGTCGGGCATTTGAATTTGGGAATTGAGTCGATAGAGAAACCTAGTGAACGAGAAGCATTAGCTCAACTAAACTTAAAAGCTGGACGTAAAGCCAGAAGTTCTACGGCATACACAGCAGCAAGGATATATCTGCAAATAGGGATTGATTTACTCACAATCAATTGCTGGGTTGATCAGTATGAATTAACTCTAAATCTCTATGTTGCATCTGCCGAAGCTGCCTATTTGAATGCTGACTTTGATGGCATGGAAAAAATGGCAGAACAGGTGTTACAAAAAGCTCAGACGATTTTAGATAAAGTTAAAATTTACGAAATTTCAATCGGCGCCCAGACAGCCCAAAGCCAGATGTTAGAAGCGATCGCAATAGGAAGAGATGCACTGGAGCAATTGGGTGTTAAACTCCCCACCGAAACTGATGAAACCAAAATTGGCAAAGCACTACAAAACCTTGCCAGCCAACTCCAGGGTAGACGGATTGAAGAATTGGTTGACCTACCAATGATGAGTGATGCGACAACTCAGGCAGCAATACAACTATTGGGAACTTTATTTCCCCCCGTTTTTCTGGGAATGCCGGGATTGCTACCCGTGCTTAGCTCCAGGATGGTGAGTTTATCGATCGAATTTGGGAATGCACCCGCATCGACTGTGGGATACGCAATTCACGGAATGGTATTGTGTGCCTTTTTGGGAGATGTGGAAACGGGCTATAGCTTTGGTAAATTGGCGATGAATGTGCTCAATCGATTCAATGTACGCGAACTAAATGCCACAATTCCCGCTTTTTTTGGGAGCTTTATTCAGCATCACCAAGAACCTATAAGGGCAACGATACCGACGCTGAAAGGTAGCTATACGGCTGCTATAGAAACAGGAAATTTTTTACAATCTGGCTATAGCATACTCAATTACCTAGAATCCAACCTTTTCGGAGGGGTGGAACTGGAGAATTGGGAGACCGAAATAACAACTTATAGTGCTGTTATGGCACAGGCGAAACAATATTCGGCTCAGGCTTATTTTGATATGATGCAGCAGACTGTTAATAACTTGAGGAAAGTCTGTATTCTATCGGATTGCTTAATCGGCCCGACCTACGATGAAACGGTGATGCTTCCTAAGCATCATCAGAATAATGAACTCACGGCGATCGCTAAAGCCTATGTTTATAAACTATTACTTGCCTATTCTTTTGGCAACAATACGTCTGCCTTAGACTACATTGCCAAAACGCAGCCATATTTGATGGCAATATCCGGATTGATTCAAGTTCCAATTTTTCATTTCTATGCAGCCTTGACGCACCTAGCAATTTTCCCCACAAAGCCAGAGCAAGAGCCATCCGAAATACTCGCCCTGGTGGAAACTCATCAAACTACTCTGCACCAGTGGGCGAAAAATGCTCCTATGAATTATTTGCATAAATGGTATTTAGTTGAAGCAGAAAAATATCGGATTTTGGGTAATAAAGCCGATGCAATAGAGTTGTACGATCACGCCATATCCCTAGCTCAAGAAAATCAGTTTCTCAACGAAGAAGGACTGGCCAATGAACTGACCGCTAAGTTTTATCTGAATTGGGGTAAAGAAAAGGTCGCTCAAGCCTACATGATTGAGGCGTATTACTGTTATGCCCGATGGGGAGCTAAAGCCAAAGTTATTTATTTAGAAAAACGTTATCCCCAACTCCTCGATCCTCTCCTTCAGCAATCCCGATTCTCTACCTCTTTCAAGGAAAATATTACGCGAGGAACGATCGCTTCCAGTAACACTTCTAGCAGTGCCTATGAAGTTCTAGATTTGGCAACTATGTTCAAGGCTTCTCAAGTCATTTCTGGGGAGATGGAACTTGATAAACTATTGACTACTCTATTACAAATAGTGGTCACAAATGCTGGAGCAAGTAAGTGCGTCTTACTGCTAAAACAAGATACTGAGTTACAGGTAGCAGCCTTTATGGAAGAGGGACAAGAACCGCAGATCTTACCACCGATGCCGCTAGAATCAAGTCAGGATGTGGCGATCGCTTTGGTGAATACTGTTAAGCGGAGTTTGAAACCTCTGGTACTGGTTGATGCGAGGGTAAATGCTGAGTTTTGTGGCGATCGATATATTGCACAGCACCAGCCTAAAAGTGTCCTTTGCAGTCCAATTCTCAATCAAGGTAAGTTGATTGGAATTTTATACTTGGAAAATAACCTAACGGTTGGGGCATTTACAAGCGATCGCGTGGAACTGCTCAATTTGCTATGCGCTCAAGCTGCTATTTCCCTAGAAAATGCGCGACTCTATGAAAATTCTCAAAAATATACACAACAGTTAGCACAATCTCTAGCAAAATTGCAGGCGAGTGAAATCCGTTTCCAAAATTTGGCAAATAATATTCCTGGTACGGTGTACCAATTACGTCTGGGGGCTGACGGTTCAATTTCAACACCTTATGTCAGCTCTGGCTGTTTCGACTTATATGAGTTAGCACCAGAGTTAGTAATGTCAGGTGTACATAGTCTTAACGCTATGCATCATCCTGATGATGACCTAACTATTACACAAGTAATGATCGCCTCTGGCCAAAATCTAACACCATTTGAGCAAGAATGGCGTATTATTGTGCCTTCAGGAATCGTAAAATGGGTTTGCTGTGCTGCTAGGCCAGCGCGTCAAGCAGATGGTGCAATCTTATGGGATGGAGTGGTAATTGATATTAGCGATCGCAAGCGAGCAGAACTTGCTGTGCAGCAAAAGACGCAAGATTTAGCAGAAGCATTAACCGAGTTACAAAACGCTCAATTACAAATAGTCCAAAGTGAAAAAATGTCCGCACTGGGTAATCTTGTGGCTGGGGTAGCTCACGAAATGAATAATCCTTTGGGTTTTATTTCTGCTAGTCTCCACCAAGCCAAACCCACCTTTAATGACATTCTTGAACACTTAGAACTATATCAAGAAACGCTAACAGAGCCAACTGAGGAAATTATCGCTCATGCCGAAGAAATTGACTTGAATTATAGCTTGGAAGACTTCCCAAAAGTCATTGATGCCATGTCTATCGCGTGCGACAGGTTAAGTAAGATCAGCACTTCACTCCGAACATTCTCTCGTGCAGATCGCGATCATAAAGTTCTTTTCAACATTCATGAAGGCATTGATAGCACGATTTTGATTCTCAAACATCGTCTGAAAGCCAATGATCAACGTCCCGCTATTGAAGTGATTACCAACTATGGCAATTTACCTCAAATCGAGTGTTTCCCGGGACAACTAAATCAGGTGTTTATGAATATCTTGGCTAATGCCATTGACGCATTAGATGAGTCAAATGTTGGACGAAGTTTTCAGTCAATTAAAGCCAATCTCAACCGAATTACTGTTACCACTTCAACTGCCGACAATTTCGTGAAAATTACCATTTCTGATAATGGTAATGGAATGAGTGAAGAGCTAAAACAAAAGATATTTGACCATTTATTTACCACGAAGGCGGTAGGAAAAGGTACTGGGTTGGGGTTGGCGATCGCCCGCCAGATTGTAGTCGAAACCCACGGCGGCACAATTGAGGTGAATTCCGATCGGGGAAGTGGCACTGAATTTGCGATATTTTTACCTGTTAGCGAACAAAATTAGAAGCCATTCGTCATTTAATAAAATAGGTTCGTAGCGCGGACTTTAGGCCGCTGAAATTGATGCGGACTCGCATTCCGCACTACAAACCTATTGATTGATCGCCCATCAAGACACTCGCACCAATCTCCCCCGCTGCTTCGCGACTATTGCCAAAATCTCAACTATGCTAACGTAGGCAAGCAGTAATGCCCTGCTACCAAGGCTATTAACCTAATTTAAAGAATTCTTTTATTGAGGAGCGGTGTATCCCTATGGCAAATCTGATCGGCACAGACAGCAACGACTTTATTCTAGGAACTCCGCAGGGCGATCGAATTCGCGCTTTAGATGGCGATGACACGCTCCTGGGCGCCAGTGGAGATGACACCCTAGAGGGGGACGCGGGCAACGACCAACTGCTCGGAGGCGACGGAGCAGATTCGCTGTTTGGGGGCGAAGGAAATGACGAACTCATTGGCAACCAAGGCCGCGATTTTGCTTTAGGCGGAAACGGCGACGACTCAATTTTCGGCGGTTTAGGCAACGACATCATCGAAGGCAACGATGGGTTAGACACCTTATTCGGAGATGCCGGCGACGACGTGATTCGCGGCAACGCGGGCTTTGATGTGATTGCCGGCGGTACTGGCAATGACAGCCTGGTGGGGGGTGACGGAGACGATTCGGTGTTTGGGAATGGTGATAACGACTATCTCTACGGAGATATCGGGAACGATTCTCTCAACGGCGGTAGCGGCGGAGATCAACTGTTTGGGGGTGACGGCAACGACTATTTGGCCGGCAGCGACGGCGACGACACTTTGTACGGTAATGCTGACGCCGATTCGCTGTTGGGAGAATCCGGCAACGATCAACTATTCGGCGGCAAGGCTGACGATACACTTTCTGGTGGCAGCGGTTTGGATACCATTCGTGGCGATCAAGGCGACGACTGTCTGATGGGAGATGAAGGTAATGACTTCCTGTTTGGGGGCAAAGGTAATGATGTTCTCGACGGCGGTTTTGCCGATGATTCCTTGGTCGGAGGTCTGGGCGACGATACAATTTTGGGCAGTTTCGGTAATGATAATTTATTTGGGGCTGAGGGTAATGATTCTCTGGTTGGAGGTGAGGGTTCGGATACTCTGACTGGCGGTAGCGGCAGCGATGTCTTTGGATTGGGAGCGGGCCCGGGAAGTTTGGTTTTAATTACTGATTACAATGAGGCTGAGGATTTCTTTGGACTGCCGAGCACTTTATCTTTCAGTCAACTGCAAGTCAGCCAAGGTAACGGCGCTAATCTCAGAGATACGGTAATTACGATCGACGGCAAGCTGTTAGCAATTTTGGTCAACACTCCGTCGGCGCTGATCGATGCTACTGATTTTATCAGTGTGAGTGGGACGTTTGCCCCCAGGCCGACGACAACGACAACTACTACGACAACTATTACGACTACTACGGGAACGGAAACGACTCCGACTCCGACGACTACGACTCCAACTCCGACGACTACGACTCCGACTCCGACGACTACGACTCCAACTCCGACGACTACGACTCCAACTCCGACGACTACGACTCCAACTCCGACGACTACGACTCCAACTCCGACGACTAC
>NZ_JAUBVX010000008.1:99673-145863 GCF_036706065.1 Microcoleus sp. A2-C3
GACTCCAACTCCGACGGCTGCGAGGATTCCGACTGCGCCGACTGTTACCGCGCCTGATTCAATGGTGTCAATTAGTTCGATCGCCCAGACGCCTACTCCCGGACTCTTGCCGATGCCCGGCCAGATGCCGGTATTTCCTGCGATGCTGCCGAGTCCGATACCTGTACCTCCTACACCTTTCGGGTTCTAGGTGTGATTCGCTTTTGTTACCAGGTGCCAGTTGCGAGTGATTTAAACTCGCAACTGAAAACTCACGCACTCAGCCACTCACAACTCACAACTCATAACTATTTAAGGTCTTGCTCAGTCCCGGCCGAGTCATGCTCAGACTTGGCCGGATCATCTTCTAGGGGAGATAATTGTTGGGCGTACCCCAAGAGCGATCGAAGTTTCATACGCTGGATGTAAGGCCAGCCGCCATTGGCTTCAATATTCCTGAGCAGTTTGTAAACTGCTTGGCGGTTGTCGGGAAAAGATGCTTGGAACAAACCGTCCCGAATTTCCTGGTGCGAAGCTTCCAGCGCCCGCAGCAGGGTCAAAAGCAGCACACTGTCTCCCTGACAACTTTCGGCTAAAGTCCGAATCGCCTCAGTCAGCGATTGCAGTTGAGACTGCAACTTTTCTGACTCTAAATTTTTGCCGTTGTCCATACCGCTGCTTCCTTTGAAATCTACAAGGCCTTTGTGCCGGGCCGCTGGTGTCAGCTAATCGAGCTAGTGGCGATCGGCATTCGGGGCCAATAAGCAACGTAACTTAAGTGGGTTGACTTAAGCAATATTAATTTGCAGTCCAAGTCAGGAAAAGAGCACAACCCGTCGTACCATGTGTATTGGGCTGCGATCCGAACATTTTGAGAAATCATCAGTTCTTGCTTATTTTCACTGCACTAGCTCAATTTTTTGAGTAAAAGCCGGTGTCGGTGAAGCGAGCGATCTGGATCTAAATGCTGCTATGGCGCTGGCCTAGCCCGCCGGCGGGCAATTATATTTTGCTCGAATTAGGGCTTTTTCTTAATATAATCCGATGTTGGAGATTGATGTTGGCAATGAAATATCGTGCTTTAATTGTTGCACTTTTAGCATTTTGCATGAGTGCACTGGTTGCTTGTTCTTCGGCTCCTGATACAACGGTGGCGACTACCGAGTTACTCACCTACGACCAGATCAGAGGTACTGGATTGGCAAATAACTGCCCTAGTTTGGCAGAAACTTCTCGTGGCTCGATCCCTATTGAAGCGGGCGCAACCTATAAACTGACTGGTATGTGTTTGCAGCCCACAACTTATTTTGTGAAGGAAGAACCAGCAAACAAACGCCAAGAGGCAGAATTTGTGCCTGGTAAAGTGCTGACTCGGTTCACGTCGAGCATTGACCAAGTTCAAGGTAAGCTTGAGGTTGGTAATGATGGGACTCTGACTTTTACAGAAGAGGATGGCTTGGACTTTCAAGCAATTACGATTCTGTTACCGGGCGGAGAGCAAGTACCTTTCTTGTTCACTATTAAAGAGCTGGTAGCCAGTTCCGAGCCTGGAGTGGTTGCTATCAATACTTCCACCGATTTGCGAGGAGAATTTAACGTTCCTTCTTACCGCAGCGCTAGCTTTTTAGACCCTAAAGCTCGCGGGGTAGCCACGGGCTACGACCATGCTGTAGCGCTTCCGGCTACAGACAATTCCAAACTCAAACGCTCTAATGTGAAGCTGGCTGACACCAGCACCAAGGCGGGCAAAATTTCTTTGCAAGTTGCTAAAGTCAACAGCGCCACTGGCGAAATAGGCGGGATTTTTGAAAGCAGACAGACTTCTGATACTGATTTGGGAGCTAGACCTGCTTTGGATGTGAAAATTCGCGGTTTGTTTTACGCTCGCATTGAGCCTTCTGTGTCGTAAAATTGGCTTTCTGGATCGATCCTCTGCGAGGGCTTCGCCAACGAACTTGAGCAGTTTTTTGCCCTAAAGCTACTGCTCGCCCTTCATTAGCCAACAGTCTTTGGCAAGATAACTTAAGACTGTTGACTAATGACTAAATTTATGATTTAAGGCGTTATGAGTTATAAGATTTTTAATTAATAAGAGTATTGCGTTTAAACAGATTTTAGATTATAATGTGGTGTCAAAAAAGAATGTCCGTAAATTTAATGATTTTGCTAAATATTTTTGGATGAATTCGCCAAATCGCTTAGCAGTAAAAAGATTCAACTGCTGTGTCCGCGATCACGGCTATTCAATGCTAGGATTACACCACATCAAGATATATTTTTTTAGACTAGATTGGAAACTAGATATAAAGCAACATCAGTCCTCTGCTCTACCAACCCTTATGCCACCATGTCTACCACAATCCCCAACGAGCTAAAAAGCGAAAATTTGCAATTGTTGCGCGAGTACCAAGATTCTGGCTCGAATGAAGTCCGCAATCAGTTAGTTCAACTGAATATTGGACTGGTGAGAAAAGAAGTTTACCACTGGATGAACCAGTGCGGTGAAAGCTACGACGATTTGCAGCAAGTTGGGTGTATTGGGTTGATTAGGGCGATCGAGCGATTCGAGCTGTCGAGGGGACACGCTTTTAGTTCCTTTGCAATTCCCTACATTCGGGGCGAAATTCAACACTACTTGCGAGACAAAAGCCCTTCGGTGCGAGTTCCGCGCCACTGGCTGGCCCTGGAACGTAAGTCTGTCGCAGCAATCAAGGATTTGCAGGTGCAGTTCAACCGCAAACCTACGGATGCAGAAGTAGCAGCAGTGCTTGAGGTTTCTGTTGAAGAATGGCGAGAAATTAAGTTGGCCCACCTCAACCGATCGCCTTTGAGTTTGGACGCGCCGGTGCAAGATGAAGATGAGGGGGCGACTTGTCTGGGAGAATTGGTGCCCGATAGCAAGTATCGGAGTTTTCAGTTGGCGCAAGAGGATCAAATTCGGGTACAGCAAGCTTTGGCGATGTTGGAAAAACGGACTCGCGAGATATTGGAGTTTGTTTTTCTCTACGATTTGACGCAGAAAGAAACAGCCGAACGCTTGGGTATCAGCGCGGTGACTGTTTCTCGGCGAGTTAAGAAGGGGCTGGATTTGCTGAAGGAAATTATGACGAAACAGCTTTAGTCAGCAGTCATTAGTCATTAGTCATTAGTCAGCAGTCATTAGTCATTAGTGAGTTGCTACCAATGATCAATGCCCAATCCCTCCGCTTCGCTTCGCCCAATCCCTCCGCTTCGCTTCGCCCAATCCCTCCGCTTCGCTTCGCCCAATCCCTCCGCTTCGCTTCGCCCAATCCCTCCGCTTCGCTTCGCCCAATGACCAATGACTAATGACTAATTTTTAGATGCTGCGGACAAATTTATCGAGCCTTTCTACGGCTTTTTTAATTGTGCCTAAATCGGTGGCGTAAGACAAGCGAATGTGGTCGTCTGCGCCAAAAGCAATGCCGGGAATGACTGCTACTTGCTGCTGTTCTAAGAAAGCATCGGAAAATTCCAGAGAATTCATTCCTGTTTTGCTGATGTTGACAAACATATAGAAAGCGCCGTCTGGTTTGATGCAGCTAATGCCGGGGATAGCATCGAGTAATTCAAATATTACTTCACGCCGATCGGCAAAAGCTAGTCGCATGGTTTCGACAGACTCTTGGCTGCTTTCCAAAGCTGCGATCGCGCCGTACTGTGCAAAAGTACACACGTTTGAGGTACTGTGACCTTGAATGGTGCTGGTGGCTTTAATTATTTCGAGCGGCCCGGCTAAATAGCCAATGCGCCAGCCTGTCATGGAATAACCTTTGGCAAAACCGCTGCTGATCAGGGTGCGATCAAAGATTTCCTTACCCAGGGAACCGATGCTGACGTGTTGCGCGCCGTCATATATGATTTTTTCGTAAATCTCGTCCGAAACGACTAAAATATCTCGATCGACTATCACCTCGGCCAGCGCTTTGATTTCCGCTGGAGTGTAAACCATTCCCGTCGGGTTAGAAGGCGAATTCAGCACAAATAACTTGGTTTTGGGAGTAATCGCTCGATTCAGTTGATCCGGTGTAATTTTATATCCTGTAGAAGCATCTGTCCGTACAATTACGGGCTTACCGCTGGCGAGTTTGACCATTTCTGGGTAGCTCACCCAGTAGGGAGCCGGAATAATTACTTCATCTCCAGGCTCGATCAGAGCCATCATCAGATTGTAAAGCGAATGCTTGCCGCCGTTGGTGACAATGATATTTTCCGGTTGATAGTTAAGATTGTTGTCGTCGCGGAGTTTGCGGGCGATCGCAGCCTTTAACAGCGGTTCCCCAGCCACAGGGCCATACTTAGTCTTCCCCGCATCCAAAGCTTGCTTTGCCGCCGCTTTAATGTGTTCGGGGGTATCAAAGTCGGGTTCTCCCGTACTCAAACTACAGACATCAATCCCTTCTGCCCTCATGGCTTTAGCCTTAGCTGCGATCGCCAAGGTTATGGAAGGAGGAACCTCGCCCACTCGTGCTGCCAACTTGATCATTGGATTTTAGATATTATATTTTTGACTTTAGATCATAGGTTGACAAATGGTGATATTCAACCCTGTTGTTAAGGAATTATGACATTTGTTTACATAGTACGTAAAGCATTAAGCAATTAAAGAATAAAAATTTAAGAAGCTCTTAGTTTGAATTTTAGTTTTAAATTGAAAAATTTGAGGTTATCATTGTACCATTTTTGATGCCTGATTACCCTCAACTCCGATCTGCAAGCTTTATGGATCTCAAATCTCTGATTCGCGACATTCCTGATTTCCCCAAACCGGGAATTATGTTTCGAGACATTACAACCTTGCTCCGCAACCCCCAAGGGCTGAGGTATACCATTGACAGTTTAGCTGAAAAATGCTCTGCAATGTCTGCTGACTATGTGGTGGGCATGGAATCCCGCGGCTTCATCTTTGGCGCGCCTTTGGCTTATAAAATGGGAGTGGGCTTTATTCCTGTCCGCAAACCGGGAAAACTGCCTGGAGAAGTTTATTCTGCTGAGTACGAGTTGGAGTATGGTGTCGATCGACTGGAGATGCACAAAGATGCGATGACAACCGGCAGCCGGGTGCTGATTGTGGACGATTTAATCGCCACTGGCGGAACAGCGGCGGCGACGGCTCAGTTGTTGCAGCAAGCGGGCTGCGAGCTTGTCGGTTTTGCTTTTGTGATCGAATTGCAGGCTTTGGGCGGCAGGCAGAAATTGCCGGATGTGCCGATCGTCACGCTAGTGGAGTATTAGTTATACCAAATCCGGGTTAAATATCCCCTTGATCACTCGGCGGTTGAAACCGCGTCTATACAAACAAAGTCGGCCTACGCCGACTTAAAGAATAAAGGGGGTATGATACTCGGTTTTGATATTTGTTGACTGTTGACTGTTAACTGTTGACTGCTGAATAAAAACTACTGACAAATAATATCCTTGACCTTTGCATCGGAATTATTCATCTATCTCTTCTCTTTCTCTGCGATCTCTGCGTTCTCTGTGGTTAAATCATTCCGATGCAATCGGCATTAATATCATGCACAAATCTAAAATCTAAAATCTAAAAGAGTATGACTTCTATTAAATCTAATCGAAATTGGCGAATGTTAAATTCTCTGTTTGGTGGCGAGACATTTACCTATGTTGTCAAGCGACTGTTGCAAGCACTTTTAACCCTATTTTTAGCATCGGCTCTTTGTTTTGCAATTATCGAGCTTGCACCGGGAAATTACTTAGATACCTTGAGCCAAAATCCCAAGATTTCGCCTGAGACACTCAAGCAACTCGAACAGCAGTTCGGCTTAGATAAACCAGCGATTGTGCAGTACGGGCTGTGGTTGCAACAAATTGTGACGCGGGGAAATTTTGGCACGAGTTTTGTGTATCAGCGATCGGTAGCGTCGCTGCTGTGGGAACGGGTGCCGGCGACGTTGTTGATGGCAGGAGCCTCTTTGATTGTAACTTGGGCGATAGCGCTTCCTTTGGGAATAGTCGCCGCCGTCAATCAGAATAAAACTGTCGATCGAGTTTTGCAAGTAGTCAGCTACACCGCACAGGGATTTCCCAGCTTTATCACAGCCTTGCTGCTGCTATTTTTTGCTCAAAATACTTCCCCTCTTTTCCCCGTCGGAGGAATGACCAGCATCGACCATGCAGACTTACCTTGGTGGGGTCAAATCCTCGATTACTGCTGGCACTTAATCTTGCCAACAGTCGCCCTCAGCGTTACTGGTTTTGCAGGCTTGCAAAGATTGATGCGCGGACAATTATTGGACGTGCTGCGTCAAGATTACATCCGCACCGCCAAGGCAAAAGGTTTACCCGACAATCGAGTAATTTACGTTCACGCTCTGCGGAATGCGATTAATCCGTTGATTACGCTATTGGGTTTTGAGTTTGCTAGTTTGTTGAGCGGTGCGTTTATTGCTGAATTTTTCTTTAATTGGCCTGGTTTGGGAAAGCTGACTTTGGAAGCCGTGACAAATCAAGATTTGTACTTAGTCATGGCAAGTTTGATGATGGGCGCTACCATGTTGATTGTTGGTAATTTGTTGGCGGATTTGTTGCTGAAGGCGATCGATCCTCGGATTAAGCTGGAAGATTTGAAATAGAAGAATTATTCGCACGCGGGGTGAAAAACCCTAGCTTATAACTTGTGTTATAATTTGATAGTACCTCGATTTAACATGATAAATTGCTTTGGATTATAATTTTGATTGGAATCCAGCCAAAGAAAAGCAAAATATTCGCAAACATCAATTAAATTTTCGTTTGGCATCAACTGTTTTCCGCGATCGTTCTCAATTAACAATCTATGATGAAGAACACAGTCAAGATGAAGATAGATGGATTACCATAGGCTTAGATGAAACAGGAATTTTAAGGGTTGTTGTCCATACCTTTGAACAAACCGATCGCACCTCCTGTATAATTCGGATTATTTCAGCCCGCAAAGCTAATTTCACAGAAACCCAACCTTATCAAGAGAGGAAATTATGAAATCAGAGTATGATTTTTCTTCATCAGAGCAAGGCAAGTTTTACCATCCTGATGCTAGGTTTCATTATCCCATTTATCTCGAACCCGATGTCGAGGACTTTGTGACTAAAATTGCCGAGCATAAAAAGATTGAGGTTCAAGCTTTGGTCAATGAATGGCTGAGAAATAACATTAAACTAATTCAAAGTGTTGAGTAGGTGAAAAACCTAATTTTTTTTCTCAAGTGGCTTGGCTGATAGTACCGATCGCGATCGACCGCAAAAGGAGAAATGACATCGATTTGCAAGTAGCAGCAGGCGAAGTCAAAAGTTAACGATATTCTCATGCCCTGTTTGCCCGATGCCCCATTACCCATCTCGGAGTGTTTTGTGTCAGAAAAACAACCAAACGAGCCAATGAGTTTTAGCAGCTTTGCTGACTGGTGCAGGGATATTGACAGCCTTTCAGCAGAGGCAAGGCGCACAGTTAAAGTGTTGTTAAAAAAGGCTGGCACTGATGACCCTGAAGCAGCGGAGCAGATACTTTCAAGCATGACAGAACTGGATCTCCGCAGCAATCGAATTACCGACATCAGCTCTCTCGGTTCGCTCACCAATTTGACAACACTCAATCTGGGCAGAAATAGAATTACCGACATTAGTTCCCTCGGCTCGCTCACCAAAAAACGAGCGAGAAGCCCCTGGCTTTAGACATGGGGAGGAAAGCGGCAGCGACGACCGTCACCTAACATCTGTGTGCTCAATTAATTCTTTCATAGCAGAAGATAGGCTACGACAGATTTTACCCGTGCTGTATATCGAGCTATAGTACGGGTAAAATCATGAATAAAAACAGAATTATAATGTTTATTGTTGATAGAATATAATTCTATTATTCTAGTATACTGTAACAAGGAGGAAAAAGAATATGTTTGGATGTCAACAGAATTTAATCAGCCCAACTAAAGACTTAAAAGCAATTTTAGAATTCCTGTGCAGCGAGTCATCGAAGTTGACTAACTGCGGAATATATTATGCTCATCAAATGTACTTTAAAACAGGCAAAATACCGAGTAGGGCCAAGTTGCACAAAGTGCTTGGAACAGAAAATCATAACTTGCATTACAAAGCATTTTATTCCGATACCGCGCAACAGATTTTAACTACCGTCGCTGAGTCTTTTAAATCCTACATTGGACTACTGAAAAAAATTGGTAAAGGCACTGTAACCCAAAGACCTAGATTGCCAAATTATCGACAAGGCGGTCTAGCTTTAGTGACTTATACAGGTCGCTCTGTCCGGCTTAAGGATGGATTACTGAGATTCCCATTGGGCAGCAAAGTTAAAACTTGGTTCGGCTTGGATGCTTTCTATCTCCCTATGCCTACCAACCTAGACTACAAAGCAATCAGAGAATATAGGATTATACCTCGAAACGGTTCCTTCTATTTAGAGTTGATTTACAAATCGAAAGATGTCCAAGTAGAGGTAGATCAATCCAATGCTTTGATGATAGACCACGGGATGAACAATTGGTTGACTTGTATCAGCAATGTGGGGACTAGCTTGATAATTGACGGACTACATCTGAAGTCCATCAATCAAGGATATAACAAGCGTGTTGCGTTTTTGATGAAAGGGAAAGCGAATGGTTACTGGTCAAAGCGATTGGAGTGTTTAACTGAGAATCGCAATCGCACCATGCGAGATGCTGTCAACAAAGCAGCTCGAAAAGTAATAAATCATTGCTTGCTAAATAAAATTGGCACTGTAGTATTCGGCTGGAATGCTGGAATGAAAAATGGTATTAATTTGGGATCTAAAACTAATCAAAATTTTGTTCAGATTCCAACTGGCAGGCTAAAATCTCGTATTTCTCAGTTATGCGAACAGTATGGGATTCGGTTTATCGAAACGGAAGAATCGTATAGGTCGAAGGCTTCCTTTGTCGATCTTGATTTGCTACCTAAATTCTGCGAAAAACCAGAAGGGTGGCAACCAAGCGGTCAAAGAGTTAAGCGCGGATTGTATCGCACTCTTGAAGGTTTGTTGATTAATGCAGATTGCAATGGGGCAGGCAATATCGGTAGAAAAGTAGCGGCAACTTTGGGGATTTGTCTCAAAGAAGTCAGTAGAGGCACATTGATAACGCCTTTGAAAGTCCCTTTGTGGTCTTAGTCAAGAATCCCCCTGATTCATCAGTGGGGAGTATCAACAATCTGACAACACTGATTCTATACGACAATCAAATTACCACAGTTATTATTTGCAACAGTCTCCGCGACGCTTATCCCCAAATCTTCAACTTGCTCAAACGCTACCATAATAGATTGGGGATAAATCTAGACCAGAAATGGATGTCCCCTGTGGGAGAATTTGCAAGTCCGGGCCTGTGGAACTATGAGCTCTATAGCATGACTATCGAGTCCGAAGCAGACACCACACTGAGTTTGCTAATGTACGAATTGGTTGAAAGCTATGTGCAATCAGAACGAACGAGGGGGAATGTTTTTCCCAATAATTTATTATCCCTTAAATCCCCTAAAACCCCCACGACTTTGTTTAAGGAAATCTATTTAGCGCACTGGTATATCTCTTCATTAGGCGTCAATATTTCCCAAAAGGTACAAGAAATACTTCGCTCCCAAAAGCTGCTTTTCGAGTATTGCGGTTGGATATTTCCCTTTGAAAAAATTTGCGTAGTGTGCGATCGCCCCCGCCACCTGCGCTTTGACAGCCAAAACCGCCTGCACGCGGAAGGAGAACCTGCGATCGAGTTTGCAGATGGATGGAATTTTTACTATTATCACGGTGTCAAATTGCCTGAAGAATACGGCAAAGTCCACCCAAATCAATGGCAATCGCAATGGCTTTTAACAGAAGACAATGCCGAACTGAGGCGAGTGTTAATTCAAGGGATTGGTTACGATCGCATAATTCAAGAGTTGTCAGCAAAACAAATAGATAGTTGGCAGGAATATGCACTATTACAAATAGATAACGCCGATGTGGAGCCGATTTGTTTGTTAAAAATGACTTGTCCGAGTACGGGATTCATTCACGCTTTGAGAGTGCCGCCTAACCTGACATCAGCTAGGGAGGCAATTCGCTGGGTAAATTGGGATATTGATGCAGAGGAATTTTCCGTGCAGACTTGATCTAGTTGCGGCGGCAGTATATAATTAAATCAAGTTTGATTAGCAGTCGCAATGTGTGCTTGCCTGAGTCCTGCGTAAGTCCTGAGCAAGAAGGAAGAAAGAAGAAGCGAAAAAACTGCTTTTTTGGGTTCCCAGGCAAAACTAATTGGTGTCAACTTAATGTGAAACCCCGATTGTGGCATGGGGTTTAAACCCTTGCAGGAAACCTTAACTCCTTTTCAGACGACTGTTCCACTTATTATGCCAATTCCGCATTTATAATCCACTTTATATTGAGCGATGGTTGTCGCCACTACACACAAAAAGCCCGCCTTCGGAGGCTTTAAGATTAAAGTTTAAAAATAATTTTTGACTTTACAGATCCAAAATTAGAGATTCAGCGTATATTACTAATGAACGCAGTACAAAATTTCATAAGTTCGCACCGCTAAAAATTTCAGCTTGCCTGTTTGCAGTTGAGCTGCGATCGCCCTTGGCTACACAGCCAACTATAAAATACGGTTAAGTGAGCGGTATTTAGGAGTGGGTTTATTTGAATCGGGGGGAGGGTTTATGTATCATTTTAGCTGCGTGTAATACTTTTATGGCAACCAACCCCTACAGCCGAAAATAAGAAAAACTATCCTAAAAGTGCGAATTTGTGATGTTTTGACTGAGAATACCACCGCCGTTAGGCAACGGAAGTATCAAAATTAGAGGGTGATTAGAGCATGGCAGAAATAAGAGACAACGCACAAGCAAACTTGCTAGCCGGAACTCCAGAAGATGACCTGATTTTTGGTTTAATGGGCAATGACACCATTGCCGGAAACTCTGGTAATGACAGCATTTATGGAGGAAAGCAAAGCGATTTAATTGAGGGAAACTTAGGTCAAGATTCGATTTTTGGAGATTTAGATAACGACACTATTAACGGCGGAGAAGGTAACGATTTTTTAGTTGGCGGAAAAGGCAGCGATTCCATATCCGGTAACTCCGGGAATGATGTTTTGTCGGGCGATCGAGATACTGATGTCCTCATAGGCGGAGACGGGGCAGACGTATTTGTTTTGAGGCGCTACGCTGAGGCTGAACCTTTCCGTACCAGCGGCGGTGTTAATTTGGGAAACGCGGACGCGATCGCCGATTTTGTACCAGGTACAGATTTAATCGGTTTGGGCGAAGGTGTCAGTTTTAGCGACTTGAATATTTTGGAAGCTGGAAACGATACTGTTATTCAAGACCGGGTGACTGGAGAATTTTTCGCGACTCTCAAAGGGGTGAGACAAAGTTCGATCGGTCCGGCCAATTTCACTAATAATATTAACAGCATTGTTCCCAACCCCCCGCCTCCACCGCGGACAACGGCTTATGCTTTAACTCCTGCTAATCGGATTGTCGGTTTTAGTCTTTCCAATCCGGGAAGTGTGATCTCAGATTTTCCTGTGACTGGATTGCAAGCGGGAGAAAGTTTGCTGGGAATTGATTATCGCCCCGCTAACGGTGTGCTTTACGGTGTGGGTTCTAGCAATCGCTTGTATACTGTCAATCCGATGACTGGGGAAGCAAGTCCAGTGGGTAACGGGCAGTTTGCTGTTCCTCTAACTCCGGGGGCTGCGGGTTTTGATTTCAATCCGACAGTCGATCGCATTCGGTTTGTCAATCAAGCCGGTCAAAACGCCCGCCTCAACCCAGATAACGGGGGAGTTGTCGATTTTGACACGCTGGCGGGGGGAATTCAACTCGACGGGAATTTGGCTTACCGGGCGGGCGATCGCAATTTTGGGTCAAGTCCAGGGGCTGCGGCTGCTGCGTATACTAACAATTTTGCCGGGTCAACTTCGACAACGCTGTTTGCAATTGACAGCGATTTGGATGTTTTGGTGCGACAAGATCCGCCGAATAATGGAGTGTTGAATACGATCGGATCTTTGGGAGTTGATGCTTCTAGCGTTCTCGGCTTTGATATTAGGAGTATTGGCGGCCGCGATGTCGCAGTGGCGGCGCTGGCAGTTGGGGGCATTTCCGGCTTGTACAATATCAATTTAAGTAGCGGTCAAGCTTCCTTTGTCGGTCAAATTGCCGACGGGAGACAGATTAACGGTTTGGCTTTGCCTTTGCCTACAGCTTACGCTTTAACTGTCAGAAATGGCGCCGAAACAATTGTCGGTTTTAATGAGGCGGCACCGCGGGCTATTCTCAGCGACGTGGCAGTTACAGGGTTGCAGCCGGGAGAAAGTTTGCTGGGAATTGATTTTCGCCCCGCTAACGGTTTGCTTTACGGTGTGGGTTCTAGCAATCGCTTGTACGCGATCGATCCCGTGACTGGGGCTGCAAGTCAAGTCGGTAGCGGGCAATTTCCTGTTGGTGTGACTCCGGGGGCTGCGGGTTTTGATTTCAATCCGACGGTGGATCGCATTCGGTTTGTCAATCAAGCTGGTCAAAACGCCCGCCTGAACCCGGATACAGCGGCAGTTGTGGATACTGACACGCTGACGGGGGGAATTCAACTCGACGGGAATTTGGCTTATGCTGCGGGCGATCGCAATTTTGGAAATTCTCCGGGGGTGGCGGCTGCTGCGTATACTAACAATTTGCCTGGGGTAAATTCGACAACTTTGTTTGCCATCGACAGCAATTTAGACGTTTTGGTGCGGCAAGATCCGCCGAATAATGGAGTGTTGAATACGATCGGATCTTTGGGAGTCGATGCTGGTACCGTTATCGGCTTTGATGTCAGGAGTGTGGGCGGTAACGAGAGGGCTTTGGCTGCGATCGAGGTTGGCGGAGTTTCGAGCCTGTACAATATCAATTTGACGACCGGTCAAGCTTCGATTGTAGGTCAAATTGGCGATGGCAGGGGATTTAAAGGCTTAGCACTGACTTTGATTTAAATAGGGGAAGGAAGAAGGAAGAAGGAAGAAGGAAGAAGGAAGAAGGAAGAGAATTCCCGATTCCCAATTCCCGATTCCCGATTCCCAATTCCCAATTCCCAATTTGAGTTAATCTATTATTTTGACAACAAAGATAAGATGTTATCTCAAGTTTTCTACTTGCTCCGCTCTCGTGCTGACGGCAAATATATCAGCGCTTGTCCCAATCCAGATTCGGCGGTGAGTTACCTGCTGATGTTTCGCGAAGACTATGACGCTTTGAGCTATCTGAATGCCCACGCAGCGGATGTTGCCGATCGATTCGGAGTAGAATCGATTTCTGGTTCTCAGGTCAAAAAGCTACTCGAACGTTGGGGATTTAACGGTGTGGGGGTTGTTCAAGACCCGCTGCTGCCGAATATTGAGTTTTTATTGACAAAGAATTGACAATTAACAACATTTGTGATTAACCCGGTTTCTGGAAGGAATCGGGTTTTTTGGTGAAGTTTTTGGGCGATCGCGCGATCGAGCTTGTCAACTTCCGTGCCCCATATCTAGTGCAAATTGTCAAATATATTAACCTTTTACCCTAAATCTGAATCCTGTTGTATATTCGTAGTTTGATATATTCCGACACGTCAGTACACAACCTATGGTTCGAGAATTAGAGCGATCGAGTGCCCGCGAGAAACGCAACCTGTCCGATTTTCCCGAAACAGCACCCGCAGCCAATCCAGTATTTTTTAGGACGTACAGCCGCCGTACCGAGACAGGGCGGGAGACTTGGGCCGAAGTGTGCGATCGAACAGTCAAGGGGCTCCAAAAGCTCGGAAACCTCACCCCCGAAGAAACACAACTGCTGCACCGGATGCAAAACGAGCTCAAAACCCTCGCTTCAGGCCGCTGGCTGTGGGTAGGTGGCAGCAAATGGATCGAACAGCCAGAGAACTTTTCCGGCGCATATAACTGTTCGTCAACAAATATTATCGACTGGCGGGCCTTTGGTTTATTGATGGATTTGGCAATGATGGGCTGCGGCACAGGTGCAGTCTTGGAACCAAAATACATCAACCAACTGCCACCGATCCGCAACCGCTTAACCGTGACAGTCCAAGGTGCGATCGGCTCTACACCCGCTCAATCCCGCCGCCAAGAAACCGAAGTAAAAATAGACGAAAAAACTGCCACAATTTATGTCGGAGATTCCCGCCAAGGTTGGGTAAAATCCTATCAAGCTTTGCTGGAATTATCCACAGATGAAAGATTTGCTGGATCAGTTCAAATCTTCATCGATTTGAGCGACGTTCGCCCGGTTGGAGAACCTTTAAAAGGTTTTGGCGGAGTAGCAAATCCGGTGAAATTGCCCGACCTTTATCAGCGGTGCGCGGCAATTTTGAATAAAGCTCAAGGGCGGCAGTTAAATTCAGTTGAATGCTGCGTATTGATTGACGAAGCTGCGGTCACTATCGTCGCTGGAAATATTAGAAGGAGCGCGGGAATTCGTCAGTTTGATTCTAGTGATCAACTGGGGGCAAATGCTAAAAACAATCTGTGGCAACAAGATGCAAACGGCAACTGGAAAATTGACCCAGATCGAGATGCTTTGAGAATGGCAAATCACTCTCGTGTTTTTCATCATAAACCAACGCGGGAAGAATGTATTGATGCCGTTCGCCAACAGTATTATAGCGGAGAAGGTGCGATTCAGTGGGCGGGCGAAGCTGTAGCTAGAGCTAACGTTGACTTACTTTCAACGCCGAGTCTTAAACTTGAGTTTTTGAAAGCTTACGACGAAGGAAAATCTAAACAGTGGTTGCAAGAACGTCATCCTAATATGACGGATAAAGAACTAGATCATCGGTCAGTTCGTTTGGGTTTAAACCCGTGTGGTAAGTAATTTTGCCTCACGTTAAAAACCTCGCAAAATCGGAGAAGACTGAGATGTTAACTCCGAGGTAAGTAGGGGAATTAAAAATCCTTTACCACCGTAGAGCGTACCAGGTGAACCTTCTTTATTGAAGAACATAATCCTGGCAAGAGTGCGGGGCATCTACAACTAAAGTAGATGAAAAAGTACGCCGAGCTACAGGGAACATGGAATCTGTAGAACTAGAGGATAAAAAGCCTTTAGGGTAACATAACTGGAAATCATCGGCTCTAACTTCCACTGTAATCTTTCTGAGGTTCACCTCAATCAAATTGACCCTTACAATTTCAAAGAACAAGAGGAAGCTTTCACCGCCGCAGCTATATCTGTCGCGGTACTTCTCAATCACAAATTTCTTGAACCGCGCTATCAATACAGCCGCGAATTAGACCCGATCGTCGGTGTATCTTTTACTGGATTGTTCGATTTCTTCGTTCATGCTTTCGGCGTTGAGTGGCTGCGCTGGTGGGTGGAAGGCCGCCCGCAAACTCCGCAAGGAATCGCGTTTAAACAGCGGGAAGAAGAGTATTTGACTGGTTGGCGGGAGATTGTGAATCGGGTAGTTTGGGATTATTGCGATCGCCATTCCTTAAAACGCCCCAATCGCTGCACAACCGTGCAACCATCGGGTACTAAATCTCTGCTGACAGGCGCTTCTCCGGGGTGGCATCCGCCCAAAGCCCAGCGTTTCATTCGCCGAATCACTTTCGGCAAAAACGACCCTGTAGCCCTCGCCTGCATCGACTACGGATACAACGTGATTCCGTCTCAATCTGACAAAGATGAAAACGGCAATTTGCTGAACAATCCCTTCGATGAACGCTGCACGGAATGGCTGGTAGAAATACCTGTTGCGGTAAGTTGGGCTGATTTACCCGGTGCTGATGAAATTGACATTAACAAGTTCTCGGCTGCCGCACAAATGGACTTTTATATGCAGGTACAAAAGTTCTATGTCAGACACAACACTTCGGCCACCATTGAGCTGCGGGAAAATGAAGTTGAAAGTTTGGGTACTCGGATTTACGAAGCGATTCGCGATGATGAAGGCTACATTTCGGCAGCACTTTTGGCTCGGTTTGATGCTCTGGAAACTTTCCCGCGTTTGCCCTTTGAACCGATTGAAAAGGAGACTTACGAGACAATGTTGAAAGACGTTTTAGTGCGTCGTCAAATTGATATTTTCCAGGTGGCACTGAGTCGTTATGACTTGGGTGAAATGATGGATTCGGGGCCTGCGGGCTGCGATTCTGATAAGTGTTTGATGCCTGAGACTAAGTAGATTTAGCTTTGGCTTAAATATGAGAAATCCCCTGGTTTTGGGGATTTCTTTTTTTGAGAATTACCGATCTGATGTTATGTAGCAAGTGTCAGGTTGCTGGGACTCTAGAAGGTCGGGGTTAAATATCACCACGAATTTCGCACCAGGAACCAAGCGACGGAGAATCTCCAGATGACCGTCCGCATCCGATCGAGTGCGAAACTGACCAACTGTCACACGCTGCATTTTGGGCAGCAAACGAACCATAATCCAAGGATAAAGTCGTTCTTTGTAAGGCATAATTAACTTGTCGACCTACGTATGGGAGCCAGAGCCAGTGCTGATAGGTTGGTAGCCGGGATGCACTGGCTTTCTGACGAACGCGATGTTCTCCTCTCATACTACGGACAAATTTGGGTTAAGTCAAGTTAACCATAGAAATTCTGAAATCGGTACAGTGAATGAGTAGTGTGGGTGAAAAACTCAAACAGCGACGGCAATCGCTGTCTTTGACACAGCAGCAAGTTGCCGATCGATTGGGCGTGACTGTAACCACTGTAAAAAATTGGGAAGCGGGCAGACATATTCCAAAGCTGTATCTAGAACAGACGAAAGCATTGTGCGACCTTCTGAAGCTTTCCTTAGATGAACTGGTAGATTAAGTATTTGTAGGGTGCGTCGCTGCGAAATTTTCAAGCCTATCGACAGATTATCGACAGCGACGCACCCTACGGTATTTGTTGCGTGCAATAGCGGTATTGTATAATTGGATTAGCCTTTTTTTAGAGTTTGTAACTAATATCAACATGATCAGAGGTGCAATTCCAGATGATATTCCCACCAATTTACAAGAACAAATACTGCTGCAAGACGCTAAGGCTCAACCTGCCATCATGATTCAAGGTGGCTCCAGGAGACCACTAGGAGATGCTCCCAGATTGGTTGCCCACTATGGCGGTCAGCCTGAAGATTGGTATAAAATGGCTAGTAACCAAACCGCTATTATCGAGGGATATGTCGTTGAAATTCATTGGTATAGAAATACCTCCACACTGCAAAATGTGGAGTACAAAATTAAACGTACATACCCTAAAATAGCACCTAAAAACCAGTGAGGTTAATATATGAAAATTCGCTGCATTGCCAACAAAGGAGCAGACCTGCCGGAAAATTACCTAAATCCACCGCTAGATATCACCAAAGAAACTGAATTTAAATTGATAGTCGGTAAAGAGTATACTGTCTATGGTATCTCCCAATGGCAAGGAAATTTAGGGTACTATATTTGCGATGAGCGCTATACTTATTATCCTATAGAGAATCCAGCCCCGTTATTTGAGATAATTGATGGCAGATATTCTAGATATTGGCAAGTGCAATTAGCAACTAATGGTTTGTTAGAAATTACTTTTGAGCATTGGTTTTCGATACCTTATTTTTATGAAAAACTAACTGACGGAGAAGCAGAAGCAGTTTTGATTTTTGAGAAAATAAGAGAACTCATGGACGCTGAAGCTGCAATTCCTCAACCTGAACCTTTCTCTATTGAAGAATTGCTGGCGTTGTCACCCCGTGAAATAATTGCCTTGACGGGGTGACAACCCTGTGAAGGAAACGCCTGTATCGACTCTAACGGTTTGTTTCCTCAACTATTTCGTAAGGTGCGTCGCTGTAAGATTGTCGATTTTTATGCAAGGGATTGTCGATGGCGACGCACCCTACAATTACTTCCCAGTACGAGTTCTTCAACCGTTCACATAATAATCCCGCGTTCCCTTCGCATTCATCGCTTCTCCCAGTCGATTTAACCCGTACACATAAGCAGCAGTTCTCATGGAAACTGACAATTCCTGAGATTTTTTCCAAATTGCCTCAGTTTCTTCGACCATTTTATGCTGCAACCGCTGGTTCACTTCCTCCAGCGTCCAATAAAGTCCGCTGCGATTTTGCACCCACTCAAAATAACTAACCGTTACGCCACCAGCATTGACTAAAATATCAGGAATTACCTGAATTCCTCTCGCTTCCAAAATCAAATCAGCAGCAGAATCGATCGGCCCGTTAGCTACTTCAAAAATAAACTTAGCCTTAACATCATTAACATTTGCTTCCGTTATTTGATTTTCCAAAGCTGCTGGAACCAGCACGTCTACATCTAAGGCCAAAAGTTGCTCGTTTGTCAATATTTCGTGTTCGACAATATTGCAAACAGAACCTTCGCAGTAAATAGCTTTGATACCTTTGTTCGACTCTTTAAAGCGGCGGAGGCTGGGGATATCCAGCCCTTGTTTGGCATAAATTCCCCCTTGGGAATCGCTGACTGCGACAACTTTGTAACCTGCTTTCCACAGCAATTCTGCTATTTCTGCACCGGCATTACCAAAACCTTGTACTGCTACGGTTGTATCTTGAGGATTTAGTTCAAATTTGGGTAGAATGGTTTCTATTACAAAAAAAGCGCCCATTGCTGTTGCCGTATCTCTGCCCAAACTGCCGCCAATTGTTACCGGTTTACCTGTCACTACCGCTGGACAAAGCTGCCGCTTAATTATATTGTACTGATCCATCATCCAACCCATAATCATGGGATTGGTGTAGACATCCGGTGCGGGAATGTCGATATCTGGGCCGATGAAATCTGCGATCGCATCAACGTAACCCCGGCTCAACCTTTCCAATTCAAATTTGGACAATTCTTTGGGATTGACAGTAATTCCGCCCTTGGCTCCTCCAAAGGGCAAGTTGAGAACCGCACATTTAAATGTCATCCAAAATGCCAAGGATTGCACTTCATCGAGGGATACATTTGGATGGTAGCGTACTCCTCCTTTAGACGGGCCTCTGGTATTGTCGTAGCGTACTCGATAACCTTGGAAAATTCGCAGGGAACCGTCGTCCATCCGCACGGGAATTGATACTATTAAGCTGGATTTGGGATATTTGAGCCGCTCGATCGTATCCTCGGAAAGGGATACATATTTTAAGGCTCTTTCTAGTCGGCGACTGGCATCAGCAAATAATGATTCAGACATAAGATGAAGGAAGAAGGAAGAAGGAAGAGGGAAGAAGGAAGAGGGAAGGCGGAAGAGGAAAGAGGGAAGGCGGAAGAGGGGAGACAGGAGAAGAATTTGCCGGAAAGCTCTTGGTTAGCTGGCGTCTTAAATTTAATTGTTTTGGCTTAGCTGCTGGTTTTTCGATACTTTATAATTTAATCACAATTTCAGTCTAATTCTGCATAAGTGCCTTCTACATAAGCGCTGTCTACTTTGTGTCGATCGACAATCTGGGACTCCCAAGCAGCTATTAAGCAAATACACTTACAATAGAGGGTGATATTTAAGCTCAACTAGCAATTTGAGTTCGATCGCTCAAATCACAGCCAGTCACCAGGGGAATTAAATTCTGAAATAGATCGAGGCTGTAGCAAACGTTATGAACTGAATTATTCTTATGGTTGGACTCCTAGCCGCGCTCTCTGCGTCTGCGGCGGGGGGTATGAGAATTGCCCTGCCCCTGCTGTTAATTGGTTTGTTGCGAATTGACAAACTTTGGTCGGAAATACCTTTATTGTCTGGGCTTCACCCCCAAGTGGTGATATCCATCTTGGTGAGTTGGTCGCTATTAGAGTTATTTGCTTCTAAAACTTTTGTGGGACAGCGGGTGCTGCAAGTTGTGCAAATTATTTTCAGTCCCATTGTAGGAGCAATTATGGGAGTTGCGATCGCTCAGGTAAGTGCGATCGACGAAATTACTGCTCATCCTTGGATGCTGTGGATTATTGGTATTGTCGGAGGTTTGTTGGCTTTGGTTCTGCAACTGGTACAAGCAGGATGGCTTTACCGACTACAAATTTTACCGATTTGGGTGATTTTTCTGCAAGATGTTCTGTGTATTTCCTTGGTTTTGTTTGCTTTTGATGCTCCGAGAGAGGGTGCATTAATTGCTATGCTGCTGCTGTGGCTGGCAATTCGCAGTTCTAAAGAGTGGTACCACTGGTACAGAAGTCAGGGAATACCGGGCGATGGGGGAAATCCCCGCCGCCGCAAGCGCGATCCAGATTAATTTAGTCTCTATACAAAAACCGCCCTCTTGCGGTTTTTAGACGCGCGGGGCGGGTTTTGTATGGAGATTGTTTGTCTGCTGTTGATGTCAAGAATCGCCTGTAACCTTTTGTATTTCTCGTTTGTTGCCTCTTGCCATATCCCCCTAAATTCCCCTTAAGAAGGGAGACTTTGAGAATGCTCCTGTCCCCACCGACCTAAGGGGGGCTAGGGGGGATCTAGACTTAGATACAAACCAGAGATATCAAGGATTTCAGACTCAAGTTAACACCACTGATTGCGGACTGAAACCGGCTCTAAAGATCGATCGCACAACCGATTATTATTTAAAGCAAGCCGATCGAGTGTAACGGGCCTTGACCCGAAATTAACTCGATTACTAATGCGATAAAACCAATCATTGCTACACGACCGTTCCAGACTTCCGCCCCCGTCGTCAAACCCCACTCCCACTGCTCTTGAGGGTACATTTTGACTGTCTTGGAAGGGCGTATCACATCAGAGAATTTAACGCTGGGAGATTCTATAGATTCGATGACTAAATCGGCCAAGGCCTCAATAAACACCGGATGAGTATTTAGGGCTGGGACTCGGTAGAAATTTTCAATCCCCGATTCTTCAGCCAATTCTCGATACTCCATGTCAATTTCTTGCAGAGTCTCGATGTGTTCGGAAACAAAACTAATCGGAACTACCAACAAATCTTGGACTCCACTTTCTGCCAATTCGGTAATGGCGTCTTCGGTGTAAGGCTTGAGCCATTCCACCGGGCCAACCCGACTTTGGTAAGCGAGAGTGTGTTCGTTAGGTCGATTCAAATGTTCCATAATCAGACGAGTGCAATCTTGAATCTCTCGCTGATAGGGGTCTCCAGCCTCTTCTACATAGCTGAGGGGGACGCCGTGGGCGCTGAAAAAGATGTGAACTCGATCGGGATTTGGATTGTGGTCTAATTGTTGGGCGATCAATTCCGACATTGCCTGAATGTAGCCAGGCCGTTGATACCAAGAAGGAATAGCGGTATATTCAATCTCGTTGAGGGCTGGATCTTTGCCCCACATTTCTTCGAGCTGTCGGAAGCTAGAACCGCTGGTGCTGATCGAAAATTGAGGATACAGCGGTAAGATTGTCAAGTGTTCGATGCGATCGCGCTTAATTTTGGCGATCGCCTCTTCGGTAAAAGGATGCCAGTAGCGCATCCCCACATACACTCTGGCATCCTGTCCCTTGGACTGCAAAAGTTCTTGCAGGGAAGCGGCTTGTTCTTCGGTAATTCTGCGCAAAGGAGACCCGCCCCCGATTTGGCGGTAATTTTCCTGGGATTTCTGAAACCGCAGGGTCGAAATCAACCACGCGAGGGGTTTTTGCATCCACGGAAACGGAATGCGAATGATTTCCGGGTCAGCAAACAAGTTGAACAGGAAAGGACGGACATCCTCGATTTGATCTGGCCCGCCCAAGTTTAATAGCAATACTCCCACACGACCCATAGCGGTTACAGTTCTCCCATTGTCTTAGTTCTGTTAATTCTCTTTATCATATATCTTAATAATATCTTAAGTCGATAGCAAGGTATACATAATTTTGACTATGGCAACAATTTTTAGAGATTTAAGTTATCGGTATCAGTGGCTCTACGATGCGATCGCGCGTTTGGCTGCTTTAAGCGTAGGTGGCGAGGCTCGTTTTCGCCAGCTAGCCTTGGAAAATTTGACCCTGGGCGCGGAAACTAAAATTTTAGACCTTTGTTGCGGTAGCGGTCAAACTACGCAGTTTCTGGTGCAATATTCCCAGGATGTCACAGGACTTGACGCTTCGCCATTATCGCTACAACGGGCCAGGAAAAATGTGCCATCAGCCAATTATGTAGAAGCTTTTGCCGAATCGATGCCTTTTGGCGACAATCATTTTGATTTGGTACACAGCAGCGTCGCCATGCACGAAATGCAGCCTGTACAGTTGAGGCAAATTTTTCAAGAAGTATACCGCGTACTCAAGCCGGGTGGTGTATTCACTTTGGTAGATTTTCATCGGCCCACAAATCTGCTATTTTGGCCAGGGTTAGCTGTGTTTTTGTGGTTGTTTGAGACTGAAACTGCTTGGGAGTTGATCGAAACTGACTTGGGGAGTTTGTTGGCCCAAGTGGGATTTCAGCCTGACAATTCCGAAGCAAGTCAACAACCAAAACTTTATGCTGGCGGCAGTATTCAAGTAATTCAAGTTCAAAAGTCAGTTGACAGTGGACAGTTGACAGTGGACAGTTGTCAGTTGTTAGTTGATCGTTGATAGTTGTCAGTTGATATTAGTGAGTGCGTGGGGAGGAAACCGGGTTTCTACGAATTTTGGTTTTAGTAACGATAAATATCGGCAGAAACCCGGTTTTTGAACTCGGCGCGGGTGAGTAAGAAACCGGGTTTCTACGAATTTTTGAGTTTAGTAACGAGAAATATCGCAAGAAACCCGGTTTCTGAGGTCGTGAGTGCACCTTATTCTACTTGTCAACTGTCAACTGTCAACTGTCAACTGTCAACTGTCAACTGTCAACTGTCAACTGTCCACTGTCAACTGTCAACTGTCAACTGTCAACTCTCAACTATCAACTGTCAACTATCAACTGTCAACTGACTAAATAAACTTTTTCGCTTCAGCCAAAGCCGCCTCAAACTTAAGCAATACATCCTTTTCTGTATGAATAACTTTCTCCTGTTCCAGCAGCGGGCGGCCAAAGCGAAAAATGCCATCCTGTTCTACGTGGTCTACATAAGGTAGCGTTTCTGGATGGGGCAAAAATTTGCGGCCGATGGTGTAAGGTGTGTGGAAAGAAAAGCTAAAATCGGGAAACTTGTCGCTCTTGATTTCGAGATAGTAAAGCGAGTAATAATCTTTGGTTTCGGAGTACACGCATTCGCGGCATCTATTTACCTGTTTGCGGTTTTGATTGAAAAACTCCCACTTGTCCCAATAGTAGTCATCTTTCATCATATCCTGGTGGTCTTCGCACAGTTCCAGATATAATTTGTCAGCACCGGGAGGACGATAGAAGTAAAGCATCGCATAGGGCATTTCAATCAGTGACTTGACTGCTTGATTTTTGCGCTCGTACCATTCTTGCTGGCGAGTTTCGTCGTAGATTTCGTTAGATTTAATTGCTTTAAAGCTGTTTAGCTGATGTTCTTTTGCCCACCGCGATGCCCAAACAGTCCAGTAAGCTAACTGGAAAGTTGCTGAAATTTCCGCCGAACCTTGTTCTTTCCAGTCGGCAATAATTTTTTCCCATGCTACACTAAAAGCTAATCGCGATTGTTCGTTTTGGGCGGAATTTTCTGTATTGATTGGGTCGGCTTTTGGGAGATTATTTTGAATCAGCCCTTTGGGTTCTTTGCGCCAGTTACCTATGTCGGTTGGTGTGAGATTTAAGATGATTCTTCTGTCGTGAACGGGATATTCTAAATGAATTCCAGATTTGCGGAAAGAGCGGTATTCTAAGATCGGGAGCTTGCCTTGCTCGATCCACTGCTGGCGTTCTGCTGCCGAACACTTGAGCATTGCTTCTAATTCTACCGGATCGACGGCTAATTCACTTTTGAAGGTCTCCCAAAATCTTTCTTGTTCGGCTGCATTTGCTTCCAGCACTGATACAATTGTGCTGACGATGCGATCTGTTTGGTCTTGGCAATTGTCGGGAAGTCCTAAGAAGTCGAGGAGTTGGGCTTTGAGTATTCGTCTGGCAGAGATTAGCTCGGCTAACATGAGAAGCTCCAGTAGAGTCATGACTTGCGCCCTTGAATTGGCAAGATTTACGCAAGTCTTATCTATCTTAATGGATTCTCTTGAGTTGTCGGCAAGGGAAATGCCGATCGCCCGCCAGATACCCCATTTCTAAGCAAAAATACTCAAATCCAGGTTGCAAGGTCGATTCACGCGCGGGATAGCTACGCTTCACGACGGGGTGGCGAAACCGGCTAAAATCGATAATTGCGATCGCGCACCCACAAACTCACAGGCACAGCATGGCCTGTTTTGTCAACCTTCACTTCTACGACAAAAGACTGCCGCTGGTTCCTTTGAGCTTCGCTAATCTCCTGATTGACTTTTTCCCTTTCGCTCTCTGGCATATAATAAGTTTCTAAGCCGTATTCCATCCGCCAACTGTTATATTTGCCCTTAATTGCGATTTGGTTGGCGGGCAAATTGGTGGGATTTTCTAGACTGACGCGGACGGGTTTCCAAGCTTGGGGGCGGCCGGGATTAGTCGCCGCTTTTGGGGCTTCTAAGATTACATAAAAACTGATTTGTGGCTTGACATTGTGCGTTTTTTCTGCACAAACAACTCCGGGCGGACAATGTACTTTTTCCGCAGGTAAATCTTTCCAGCCGGGGAGTTTTTCGAGATTTGTGCGATCGGAAATATCATAGCTTAAAACTTGGTAATATCCGCGCAAAAAGTCGTAAGGGTCTACTGGTACAGTTTGTAGGACAACAGTTTTGCCAGTAACAAAAGTGTAAACTGCGGTGGCGGGTACTGCGGCAATTAGTCCAATTTGCAGGAGCAAAGGAACCCACAGCCGCCACGCGGGAAGGCGTTTTGCTTCCGGGGGAAGCTGAAACACATTTGGTGTATCTGGATTTTCAACTAATAAGTCAATGTTGTTTATGTTCATATTAGGTATGGGTTATATTGTTTACGGTTGTTTCGGAATGATTAAACCACAGAGAACGCAGAGGGCGCCGAGGAAGAGAGGAGAGAGATGAATATTTTCTATTCATCGTTGATTTTTGCGAAGTGGCGCTCGAACCACAAACCCGCAGCAATTACTCCAATTCCGCACAAAACAAATACAAAAGATTTCAGCAACAATTCTGTGTTATATTCAAAGACTCGGCTGATAATTTGCAGGGTGATTAATACCATGCCTCCCCAAAAAGTCTGGCGGTTTCCTAATGCTAAACCTTCTCGGATTAAGCCAACTGCGAGTAAAAATGATAAAACATTGAACAGAAAAGTTGCTACTTGAGGAATGGGAGTAAAACTGAGGTGAAAAAGCGGTATTAAGGCGCTGGCGAGGATTAAAATGCCGATCGCACCTGCCGTAAAATCCCCTCCTTTTTGTTTCGGACGGCGGAACTCAGAACGTCCCAAATGCAGCCACTCAAACACCGCTAAAGCACCCAAAACAGCCACATTTGCTAACAAAACCCAATCAGGCCCGGTTTGCCTAGGAGTCGGCGAATCTTGCCAAAGCCCGTAGAAAGAAAGAAGATAAAACAAACCGGCGAGAAACAGCAGTGCTAAACTGCGCGCGGTAGGTTGAAACAGTCTGCTGTGTACCTTCGGCCACATCGCATCGTCATATCCCCACAGCAAAGCGGGCGGTAGGGCGCAAAAAATCGCTGCACCCCAGCCGACATCTGCTCCTTGGGCAATTGAAACTTGTAATGAGAAAATTATCGCGATCGCACCTATGGCAAAAATAGCACGCGATCGACACCAATAAGCCAGCGGCACAAACATTATACTGGCTGCGATCGGCATTTGTCGCACCAAAACTTCCAGCCAAGAAAACTCGACTTTGGAAGACCAATCTAACACGGCAAGCCAATAGCCCAAACCGATTAAAAGTGCGGACAAAACACCCAAAGAAGTCAACCGCAAACTGTAAGCCATTCCGAGCACGCCGATTCCCCAAGCCAGGAAAAGTCCGTAGGAAGAACCGCCAATGTGGAACATTTGCGCCATCAATGCCATATTTGCTCCTAAAATCAGAGCTCCTAACAGCAACAATCCTTCACCTAGGAGTTTGTTTCGCCCTTTTGTTGCGGGCATATTTGGATTTGAGCTTTGGCTTCGGGATGGGGGAATTCGCCACAGATAGAAACCTGCTGCATTGACTGCTACGAAAAGACTTAGCAGCAGCGCAACTCTCACTTCTCGCGACCAAACTTGCCAGTTTGCGGCTACAAAGGTGATGACTCCTATACCGAGGAGAATGCCGCCGAGACTGATCAGAATGCTGAGGAAACGGTTGCGGGAGGCGGTTTCGAGTGTGTTGAATTGGTAGCGATCGGCAAGTTGTTGGTACAATGAAGTATCGATGAGTCCTTCTGCTTGCCAGAGTTTAGCTTGTTCTCGTAACTCGCGCCGAAATTTATCTGAAATCATTTTTAATATTCCAGAGGATTTGAACTCAATACGGTTCAGTTAAGCCCGATCCCCCCTAGCCAAGGGCGGGCACGGGGGCACCGCCCCTACTAAGGGGGGGGATAAGAACTTACTCAAAGTCCCCCTTCTTAAGGGGGATTTAGGGGGATCTCCGAGGAATAAACAGTTTTAACTGAACCGTATTTGATTTTAACTGTGATTGTTTTTAATATGTCACTTGTGGGGCGATTGTCGATGGAGGCTGGGACACCTGCTGAACTTGCACAGCAGATTTGATTGAGATCGTTGGGCAGTTGAAACCGTTTCTACATAAACAAACTCCCAGCAGAAAGGGACGAAGAAATTAAGGAATGTAACTTTATGGTACAAGCTCAATCTAAAAAATTAACTTTTGATGAGTACCTTAATTACTCAAATGAGACGGATCTACGCTATGAGTTAATTGATGGGGAGTTAATCGCTTTGCCACCTGAATCTGAACCTAATAATTTCATTGCTAACTATCTATTTTTCTATCTGGCTAGCAGCGGGCTAGTGCCACTTAGACTGATTAAAACGCATAATTGCGAGGTTCAAGTTGCCGTTTTGCGATCTGGAGATGCGGCCAACCGCTACCCGGATTTGATAATTCTGGAACCTGAACACATTCCGCTGACAGCAACCAGGCTAACTATCACTTTCGATATGTTGCCTCCTCGGTTTGTTGTGGAGGTAGTCAGTCCGGGTAGACTGGGCAGGGATCGGGATTACGATCCTCTTCGAGGGCTTCGCCAACGCAAACGAGCTCAGTACGCAGCGCGGGGCATTGCAGAGTATTGGGCGATCGATCCAATTGAACAAGTTGTGACGGTTTTGCGGCTTGAGGATGGGCAATATGTTGAGGTTGGGGTGTTTCGGGATGGGGAGGCGATCGTATCTCCGATGTTTCCACAGCTAAGTTTGACTGTTCAACAGATTTTCAGTGGAGAGGTTTAAGGGCGGATCAATAGCTAATTGGTTAGCATTCATCTAACCACCTACCGATTAGTGAAAATCTCCACCCTCAACCTGATTAAGGCCATGTTTCAATCCCTGATAGGGATTTAGGTTGATTGCAACCTGTAAGTTTCGCTAACAGTCACACCCTTTTTAGATAGTGACGTGAGAATATCACCAACCTTACTTTGCTAAATAAATCTAGGCGGGGAAAATTCTATTTCCCAGCCTACCTAAAGGCTGCAACCCTTACACATCAGAAAACGCCCATATCCTGAGCCAACATTTGGAGAAGGGGCAGATCTCGCTCGATTGCAGATTCAATTTTATTACGTTATAATCTAAGAGTCAGCCAACCACTTGTAAAAATATAGCTTTTGCTGTTTTCTACAAAGTAAGAACGGCTGTATCAAACCAGCAATTATACTCTCTCAAAATACAAGAATAAGCTTAGCCGGCGTTCCTCAAGGAGCGCCTTTTTTTTTGGCTTGTTTCCAAACGAAAGGAGAGTGTGTTGCACAATCAAACTAGAAGAATTAAACCATGAACAAAAGTCTGTACTTAATCTCTACTATTACTCTAACTGCTGCGTTGAACTTCTTGCCCGCTTCTTCAAGCAGTATTCAGCTAGAAAAGGCAGCACTGAGTATAACTCTAGTTGAATATGTGAAAAAACTCCTAGATAAAGAGGATTAATCGTAGATAGGCGAGGGATTCCCATCTACAGCTTACAATGTTGTAACTTCATTAGGATTCGCTCATTTCCTGATTTAGAGCCTCAAATAAAGATAGGCGGGGATAGTCAATTTTCCCCGCCTAGGACGTGGAAGCACTGCCGTTACGTCAAGATATGTCTTTTTGTGTGACGTAGGAAAGGGTAAAGATTGCAGAGGCGACCCCATGTATTTGCTCGTATCTGCAATCTCTAAACATTCTACCTAGCGGTCTAATCTTCGTAATGGGCAGTTGCTCGATCCCTGTCACTCCACCAAAGAATTGCAACAGTCTACTGCATCACTATTTTAAGAGACGTTTTTTGGCAGCGGGTAGAATCAAGTGGCGATTGCACTTGCATCAGTCTCTACCATTACATCATGAACAAATTTGCGTTTTAACACGTAGCGAATACACTCAAGACCAGATTCGTCGTAGATTTCGAGTTTTACTAAATAGTCATAACCAAAATCTATGTACACTGGGCATTGAGCATCCAGCCATGTTTTACGAGGACGCACCCAATCGTATTGGTGATGACCTTCATAGGATTGATCGACTTGATCCTGGATCTCGCGAATACTATGGACCCAACCAGATCGAACTTCAGCCTTGGTTATAGTGGGGTTCTCTTTTTGCGCTTCCGATAGCCGAAAGAAGTACCCACGATTAGCATCATCCTTGAATGGAGGATAATTACGGCGCTTGGAGGAGTGTTCTCTTTTGTCCCAAATCAAATCTTTGGCAATTTCGGAGTTGGGGGTTGGCAATTTGTGGTAAATGCCGAAGTTCTCGTGGAAGCCAGAGCCGTCAACTACCCATACGAGGTTCTGATAAAATTGTTCACGCGAAGTCCTTTCAGCATCAGTTATTGATGAATGCTGTACTTCAATCACAATTCCAGTCGGTGTTTTTATATCCGCTCTGTGTATTTCCCCATCAGGGGCAATGTGAGAAACTTCGCGACATTCTATCGGGAAAAGATTTTTCCAGTCTCGGTGCCAGGGAGTTTCATTTTCCCACCAAGGATCACAGTTCCTTGGTCGATAATGTGCCCAATGATGCAGGATTCTTGGACCACACTTCGCAATCATTTCAGAACCGCAAATTGGACATAACCCCCGAGTACCGGGGGAAGCTTCAACACGATCATTGTTAACAAGAGCCAGTTGCATAAAGCTGATACTGTATTTCTTTTACCCTAACATAGGCGTAATCCTTTTGAATTCTAGGCGCGGACTTCATATTTCCCAGCCTAAGACGTGAAAGCAGCGCCACTAAATCAGGATAGAGTAATTTTCTAATTTAGAGCTTCAAACGTCTACTACTGGATATCTGTGCAAACTTATCGCAACTACGATACAACTATATGTAAATAGAATTTATGAGTTGACAGACAATCTTATGTTCAAAAATCTTGTGATTGGTCTAATATTCAGTGCTGGAGTTTTTATACCTTCTTTTTCTGATGAAAGCATCGCTACCCCATTGCTCCAAGTTCAAAACCCCTTGCCATATCCGGCGGCTGACAAAAATGGAGACTACCAAATTGTTAACGGAAATAGTGGAGTAATGCCTTTTGTTTGGGAAGTCGTAGATCCTGAAGGTTTGAATGTTCGGTGTCAAAATAGGACTAATCAAACTAACCTAATAGATATGATAGATTTACCTGTTGATAGCATTATGCCAACTGGTGAAAGATTTGAAGCTGTAGGAATTTTTCTTGACAGACGGGGAAAACCTTGGATATGGATAGGTAGTCATTCTATGAGTAGCACTCGCTGCTGGGTCAGAGCTAATAAAAGTTATGTCACACCATTCCAAAGAATTAATCGTAATATCCAATAGCCTTTATCGCTAATAAAACATTAGACAAAATCCGCTGCATTATAATTGTGGTGGGTTTAATTTTAATTAACAAGTATGTTCTTATGTATGTTAAAAGTATTGAAATTAAGCATAAATAAACCCACTAATTGCCAGCTTGCCAGTGCCAGCCGTGCAACCGTGCCAGCCGTGAGAGTCGATCGCCCCGTTGCCTCGGAGTCATCAGATCGCCCTGTTGAATCTGGCAATTTGAAGGGGTAACGACAGACTAAAAAAATTACCCCCTCAAAAAAACACCTATCCCTAGGCGCAAATTTTATCCATCAACCCGATTCAAATTCCAGTCATAAGGCAAAAAAACGATCGCCCATCCATCACCCACAGCCGCCTCCGGCCCCAAATAACCGCCCACATACTCAGCCACCGAACCCGCCGCCTTTACAAAATCCTCCTCGTACCACTTAAAAATCTTGCTCAAATAAAGCGTCTTTTTCTCGGCATCATATCGCACCTTATTAGGATTGTGAATAAAACGGCTCGCATCCGCTTCTAGTTGAGTCCGTACCGACTCCGGGAAATAAGCCCCCCGGCGCAGCAGCGGGCACCCGACTGAAGCGCAAACTAATGCAAAATGGATGCGCGGTTCCGCAAATTCCGGCCGCAAAATTGCGTGTTCGATTTGATTGAGACTGTACTTTTTGCCGCCAATAATCGAATTTGAACGAGTGAAAAAATCCAAAAAACTCAGCCAGTTGGGAATTCCCAAAACTTTGGGACGGATCGACGCGATCGGATATACTTCCAGAACTTGAGAAATTGCGATCGCATTGTACGCATTCAGCCACAACGCCAGTCGCGCATCCGCATCTGTACAATCCGCCAAATCCACATCAGCCAAACTTTCCAGCCACGCCCTCAAAACCTCCGCCCCCTCAGCTTTCCAGCCTTTGTAATTGACGCGACCAAAATCGTCAACGTAGCGTTGTAGCAACTCGTCCCAAGTCGAAAAGTCGATCGAATTTATCATTCATTAAGAAGAAGGAATAAGGAATAAGGAATAAGGAGGTAAAAGACATACACAGCAAGCTTTTTAGCTATCCGTATTTCACGTTTAATTAGATGGATTTACTTACTGTCCACATTTTCAAGCCAATATTGCTTTAGCTTCTGCTTCTATTTATTCTACACTGATTTTATTTTAACTCTTGTGGGGTGGGCTTCTAGCCCGCCCAAAAGTTAAATTTAAATACAGTACAGCTTATTTAATACTACCGTCAATCCAAGTAGCCCCTTTCACTTGAGCATTATCCAAATTCGCCCCCGTCAAATCTGCCCCGATTAAATTAGCTTCAGTCAAATCAGCGCCTGCTAAATTAGCTTGCCGCAAAGAAGCCCCGCCGAGGGCAGCCCTGCTCAAATTTGCCCCGGATAAATTAGCTTCGCGAAGATTTGCACCTCTCAAATCTGCCCCTTGCAAATTGGCATTTGCTAAACTCGCTTGCAGCAGGGGAATGCTTCTCAAATCGCATCCCGGACATTGGTTAGTTTGCAACAACTGGTTGATTTGCTGGGGGTTCGCTGCAATCACCACTGTAGCCAACCCGAATATCAGTCCAAATGAAACTGCTCCTAAAGTTACAGATTTCATGGTCTTTACCTTCTACAATTAGAAAAGATTCTTAATTGAAACTTCAACGGGGATCGGGTTTTTCCGGCACAACACCAATCCCACTTTCAGATGCAAATTTGTAATTTTCGTTACCTACCAAACCAACTATGAGCGATCGCACCAACTTTTTTGATAAACTGTTAGCGGCTGTTGAAGGTAATCAAAGTCTGCTTTATTTAGCCCTCGACCCCGACCCAGAAACCTTGCCCCCGCTGGTTTCGATGACGGCTGAGGAAACTCAAAGTTTTGTCACTGATTTGTTGAAAAGGCTCAAAAGTGCGATCGACCAAACAGCCGATTTAATTTGTGCCTGCAAAATCACCCTCGGTTTTTATCAATCTCTCGGCATTCCCGGCCTGGAATTGCTGCAACAAATTTTAACAATTATTCCTCCTCACATTCCAGTAATTTTAGATGCCAAACACTGCGATTTAAACACCAGTACAGTATTTGCCCAAACCGTATTTGAAGATTGGCAAGTTGACGCTGTGACTTTAAGTCCCTATGCCGGATTCGATCAAGTAGCGCCATTTTTATTATATCCCGGCAAAACAGTTTTTGTCCTGTGCGCCACTGCCAATCCCTCCGCCGCCATTTTCCAAGAATACCCAACACCAGAAAACCCTTTCTACTTGCAATTAGTCCGCATTTCTAAAACTTGGGGAACTCCTGAAAAAGTTGGTTTAGAAGTAGGAGTAATGCCGGATATGTTGGCCCGCATCCGCAAAACTGCTCCAGAACGGTTAATTTTAGTCGAAGGAGACATCGCCGAAGAAAATGATATCACAGAAGAAAACGACCTCACACAACTGCTGGCGGCCGGTTTAAGCAAGAATGGTGAAGGTTTATTGCTGCCAGTCCCCCCAAGTTTATTGGCGGGGAAAGATGCGCGCCAAGAAATTGAGAAATTACGGGATAATATCAATAAAGAGAGGCTGCGCGCGATCGCAGGAAGTCCCACTTGCGAATTGTGGTTGCCCGATGTTTGCTTTTTGCAACCGGAACCTAACCGCGATTTAATCTTGCAACTTTATGACATCGGCTGCGTAGTTTTTGGCGACCACGTACAAGCATCGGGCGCCGTATTTCCATATTACATCGACTTACGCAAAATCATTTCTATTCCGCAAATTTTCCATCAGATTGTCAGCGCTTATGCAGACATTCTCAAGGATTTAAAATTCGATCGCATTGCGGGAATTCCCTACGGTTCTTTACCCACAGCAACCGGTTTAGCATTGCGGATGGAACGCCCGATGATTTTCCCGCGCAAGGAAGTGAAAAATTACGGCGCGGGTAAGTTAATTGAGGGGCATTTTCAAGCTGGAGAAACTATTGTCGTAGTCGATGATATTTTGATTAGCGGTAAGAGTGTGATGGAAGGTGCGGGCAAGTTAAAATCTGCGGGATTGAATGTGGAAGATATTGTGGTTTTGATTGACCATGAACAGGGTGTCAAAGATAAATTACAAGCTAATGGTTATCGTGCACATTCTGTGCTAGCACTTTCGGAAATAGCTCAAATTTTGTATCAAGCAAATCGCATTGATAGCGAGCAATTTAATATGTTGACAGCGGAAGGTTAAACCCCAATTCCTGTAGGGGCGGGTTCATCGATATCTATGAAACCCACAAACAATCTCATAAACCCGCCCTTCTTCGCTGATTTACATCAACATTTTATCCAATTAATTAATGGTACATTTTTATTTTTGATGGGTGGGGGCGGGTTTACGAAATGATGGATTTTCGGCATATATGGTTGGTGAACCCGCCCCTACGAGCCAATTAGATCAACTTTGCAAAACTTCAATTAAAGCATCGCCCATCGCTCGACAACCGACCATTTTCATGCCTTCCGACATAATATCGCCAGTGCGATAACCTAGATCCAAAACTTCGATAACTGCTTGCTCAATTTTATCAGCAGCTTCTGGCTGATTTAAGCCGTAGCGCAGCATCATGGCGGCGCTTAAAACTTGGGCGATGGGATTAGCTTTATCTTGTCCGGCGATATCCGGTGCCGAACCGTGCACGGGCTCGAAAACTCCTGGCCCATTTGCTCCCAAACTAGCAGAAGGCAGCATTCCAATACTACCAGTTAGCATCGCCGCCGCATCGGAAAGAATGTCGCCGAATAAATTGCCGGTGACAATCGTATCGAACTGTTTCGGCCAGCGAATTAACTGCATGGCTGCGTTGTCAACGTAGAGGTGAGAAAGTTCAACATCAGGGTATTCTGAAGAAAGGGCAATTATGCGATCGCGCCACAGTTGCGAAACGTCCAAAACATTCGCCTTATCCACGGAACACAGCCTTTTCCCGCGCTTCCTGGCAGTCTCAAAAGCCACGCGCCCGATGCGGTCAATTTCAGAGTCGGTGTAAGCCATCGTGTTGACACCGCGCTTTTCGCCTGTTTCCGTCTCAAAAATACCTTTGGGTTTGCCGAAATAAATGCCGCCTGTGAGTTCACGGATTACCATAATATCCACGCCTTCGACAACTTCCCGTTTCAAACTAGAAGCATCAACTAATTGGGGTAAAATAGTCGCAGGACGCAAATTTGCGAACAATCCCAATCCGGCGCGCAGTCCTAATAATCCCGTTTCCGGGCGTTGTTCGCGGGGCAAATTGTCCCACTTGTAACCGCCGATGGCTGCTAATAATATGGCATCGCTGTTGCGGCATTTTTCCAGAGTTTCTTCTGGTAGCGGATTGCCTGTGGCATCAATAGCAGCGCCGCCCATTAAAGCTGTTTGAAATTCAAAGCCGATGTCCAATTGTGTGCCGACAAGTTTCAGGACATCTACCGCCACAGCGATAATTTCAGGGCCGATGCCGTCTCCTGGTAAAAGAGTGATGCGATAGTTTTGAGTCATATCGATTTAGAAGTTTTGATTTGAGATCTGAGATTGAGAGTTAATGAGAATTCTTTGGCAATGCAAGACATTCTCACAAGGCTATAATCATATCAGGATAAGCAACCTCAGAATTCATTATGACATTCCCGACTTACCCGCCTGCTCAAGCTGAACCGCCTCTCGACCCGCGGCAGAGTTTGCCAACAATGTATGATTTACCTAGCGAAGACCCAAAGGAGCCCGGTTTGCCTGATACATTTCATTTAGATCAGCCGCAACTCTTGGAATTCACGTTTTTGCCGCCTGGATGGGATGCCGAGCAAGTATTTACAGCCAGTGACTTAAATTTATATTACGATGCAACAGAGCCGCGCTGGCATAAACGCCCGGATTGGTTTGCTGCGGTGGGTGTGCCCAGGCTTTATCAAGGGCGCGATATGCGGTTGAGTTATGTAGTTTGGCAAGAACGGGTAAATCCGTTTGTGGTGGTGGAATTGCTATCGCCGGGAACTGAGGATGAAGATTTGGGGCGAACTGTTCAGCAAGCTGGGGAACCGCCGACTAAGTGGCAAGTTTATGAACAAATTTTGCGGATTCCTTACTATTTTGTGTTCAGTCGCTATACGGATGAATTGCGAGCTTTTCATCTTGTAGGTGGTCACTATGAACCTGCACAATTAATGGATGGACGCTTATTTATTCCTGAGTTGCAGTTGAGTTTAGGTTGGTGGCAAGGTACTTATAAGAGTATGAATCGTTTGTGGTTGCGGTGGTTTACGGCGGAAGGAAGGTTGATTTTGAGTCCGGGTGAAAGGGCGACGGCGGCGGAACGGCAACTGATAGAATATCAACAGCAACTGATAGCATCTCAACAGCAAGTTCTAGCATCTCAACAGCGAGAGGAAAGACTGGCGGCGCGGTTGCGGGAATTAGGTATCGATCCTGAACAGTTGGTTTGATAAGCTCGATCGCACTTTGACCTCAAAAACCCGGTTTATTCCCATATTTCTCGTTAATAAACCCAAAACTCGTAGAAACCGGGTTTCTCACCCCCATAGGTAATTCTTGCTTGAGTATTTCAAAAGCCCGTTAGCGAAGCCCTCGAAGAGGATCGCTAATCTGCGCCACAAGATTGAAATAAGATAACAAAAGTTCGATCGCACGCACGTACAAAAAATCGGCAAGGAGTCTCGGAGTGACAGAGGGCGAAGGCACACCAACATCAGCACAGATTGACCATCGGGACTACTCATGGCCCTTTTGGCCCATCGTCCCAATCTATCCATACAGCAGGCGGCGCACCATCCGCAAGGAAATAGTCAAGGACACAATCTGGACTTTTGACCAACTACAAGGCATTTTCTATGTAATTGTCCCGATTCGGATGACAGTAATTAAACTAGAATCCCAAGGCCTTCTCGTCTACGCCCCCGTGGCACCGACTCCTGAGTGCATCCGCTTAGTAAACGAGTTAGTTGCAGAGCACGGCGAAGTTAAGTATATCTTGCTGACAACGGTTTCGGGCATCGAGCACAAGGTATTTGTCGGCCCCTTTGCGAGGTGTTTTCCCCAAGCCCAGGTGTTTGTCGCCCCGCAGCAGTGGAGTTTCCCCGTGAATTTGCCGCTGAGTTGGCTGGGTTTGCCCGCCAAACGCACGTCTGTACTGCCTTCTGACAGCAGCAACACGCCGTTAGCAGATGAATTTGACTGGGCAATCCTGGGCCCGATCGACCTCGGTTTAGGTTTCTTTGCGGAAGTTGCCTTATTTCACAGGCGATCGCGCACACTGATGTTAACAGATTCCGTCGTTTCCATTCCCGAAAACCCGCCCGCGATCGTCCAATTAGACTCCTACCCGCTGCTATTTCACGCCAAAGACTGCGCCTCCGACGTGGTGGCAGATACCCACGAAAATCGGTGCAAAGGATGGCAGAGAATCGCCTTATTTGCCATGTATTTTCGCCCCAGCGTGCTGGAAGTGCCGCCGTGGTCAGGAGTGTTAGCCAGCGCCCTCAAAGCGCCAGAACGCTCTAAGAAAGCTTATTTCGGGTTGTATCCGTTCAAGTGGAAAACAGATTGGGTGCGATCGTTCGAGGCTTTGCGAGGTGGAGGGCGGTTGTTGGTAGCGCCAGTGTTGCAGACTTTGATTCTCAACCGCGCGCCGAGGAAAACTCTCGATTGGGTGGATCGAGTCGCGAGTTGGGACTTTGACAGGATTGTACCTTGTCACTTCGATAGTGCGATCGACTGCAAGCCGCGCGAATTTCGGCAAGCATTCTCGTTTCTGGAAAAACACTCGCCTGTTAATGCTTTACCGGAAGATGATTTTAAATTGCTGAGGGAGATTGATGCAGGTTTGAATAAAACTGGTTTGGTTCCGCCTGCAAAAGAGCAGGTTTAATCTGAAATTTTGGATAATTCGGAATAAATTATAACGCAGGCTTTCTTGCCTGTGCAACTAAAAAATCAGGTATTGTGGAATCAACCGGACAGCCCGTTCCGGCTAGAAGCCCACCGCAAAAATTAAACCCTTAACCATGACTTGAGGTTTCTTCAATTATTTCGTCGTCCATCGCGGCCAGGATTTACCATAAAGAATTGGTTTAAAGCCGGAACCCTGATCGGGGAGAAATTAAAATCAGACTATTCATTACTCCAATCCTCTTCCTTCTAGGTAGAGGTCGCCCTCAAGCTGTCAACTGTCAACTGTCAACTGTCAACTGTCAAACGATATCAAAGTGCGACACGCAGCGGACTTACAAAAATGCCTCCAGCAGCTAGAAACTGCCGCTAAAATCGAATCTTTCCCCCTAGCCGATCAAGATATTTCCGATAAGTTTCAAATTCCCCAAAAACTCTACGGGAGCGAAGCAGAAGTTGCGATCGCAGTTATTTCCGAGTTAGAAATGATTATTGATCGGCAACCGGACGTTCCCGAATCTGGTACTACCGAGGCGCAAAGCGGTCATAAATATTTTCCTCATACAGGTTGTTAGTATCACAAGAAATCGAGCTGTTTGTGGCATTTGCCATTACCGCTTCTAACCTAAGAGAGAGCGGATTTTTACATCTACACTGCCATCATAGTTAGAAAGCAAAACCTAAAACTACCATGCCGCAATACTTCGGAAAACTCCAAACCACAGAACAGCCTTGGTCAACGATCGACTCCGTACAATCGATCAATAAAATTGATGATCGCACAATTCACTTCAACTGCGGCGAAACTTCCCTAAATATCAGCATCCTCGCACCGAATTTAGTCCGAGTGCGAATGTCCCCGATGGGCGAATTCAACAATCGATCGCACTCAGTAACTCTTCCTGACGAAGAGTGGGAAATTGTACCGTTTGAAGTGCGAGAAACCGACGAAAAAATCGAAATAGAAACATCACAAATATTAATTTCTGTCAAGCGCGATCGCCCAAGAGTCGAATGCTTTGACAAATCGGGAAAACCCTTTGCTAGCGACTGCGATCGCGCGATGGGATGGCGCGCGGGTGCAACCGCAGGCTGGAAACGCATCGAAGCAGAGGAGCACTTCTACGGTTTTGGCCAACGCACCGGCTTTCTCGACAAACTCTCGGAAGTCAAGACAAACTGGACAACCGACGCCCTCGACTACAATTCGCAGACAGATGAAATGTACCAGGCGATCGCATTTTACATCGCCCTAAATCCCGATCGCGCCTACGGCATTTTCTTCAACACCACATTCTGGAGTCAATTCGACATCGGCGCGGAAAAACCGGGTGTTTTGCGGATGGAAACCAGAGGCCCGGAGCTCGACTACTACATCATCTACGGCCCCGAACCCGCCCAAATTTTAGCCACCTACACGCAGTTAACCGGGCGGATGCCAATGCCGCCAAAATGGGCGTTAGGATACCACCAATGCCGCTGGAGCTACGAATCCGAGGACATTGTGCGGGAGTTGGCGAGGGAATTTCGCGATCGGGCGATTCCCTGCGATGTGATCCACCTCGACATCGACTATATGCGCGGCTACCGCGTTTTTACCTGGAGCCCTGAACGTTTTCCCGATCCCGCGAAACTGATCGCAGACTTGCAAGCAGCCGGTTTTAAGGTGGTGACGATTGTCGATCCCGGTGTCAAATACGAACCGGAAGCAAATTATGAAATATTCGATCGCGGTGTGGAAAACGACTATTTCGTCCGCACCGCCGAAGGAAAGCTTTTCCACGGTTACGTTTGGCCGGATAAATCGGTGTTTCCAGACTTCATGAAACCGGAGGTGCGCGAATGGTGGGGCGAGTTGCACAAAACCCTGACAGACATTGGAATTGCGGGGATTTGGAACGACATGAACGAACCTGCGATCGCGGAACGGCCTTTTGGTGACGGCGGCGAACACATTTGGTTTCCCTTGGATGCGCCGCAGGGCCCGGAGGGCGATCGCGCGACTCACGCCGAAACGCACAATTTGTACGGTTTGATGATGGCGAAAGCTTGTGCGGATGGGTTGCGAAAAGTCCGAAAGGGCGATCGATCTTTTGTGCTAACGCGATCGGGATTTGCGGGGGTACAGCGTTACTCTTCCGTGTGGATGGGCGACAATCAATCGCAGTGGGAGCACTTAGAAATGTCCTTACCGATGCTTTGCAACATGGGACTTTCCGGCGTGGCGTTTGTGGGTTGCGACATCGGCGGTTTTGCGGGGAATGCAACCGCCGAAATGTTCGCGCGGTGGATGCAGGTGGGGATGCTGTATCCCTTGATGCGCGGTCATTCTGCCATGAGTACGGCGCAGCACGAACCGTGGGTTTTTGGCGATCGCACTGAGCAGATTTGCCGCGAATATATCAATTTGCGCTATCAGTTGTTGCCCTACATTTACACCTTGTTTTGGGAAGCTGCGACGGCGGGAACGCCGATTTTGCGACCGCTACTGTATCACTTTCCGCGCGATCGGGCAACTTATCACCTTTACGATCAAGTATTGCTTGGCCCGTCGCTGATGGCTGCACCCGTTTACCGGCCTGGAGTTGAGCATCGCGCCGTATATTTGCCGGAGGGGACTTGGTTTGATTGGTGGACTGGGGAATGCTATCACGGCCCGACTCACATTTTGGCTGATGCACCTTTGGAAAGAATGCCGCTTTATGTGCGGGGCGGGGGGATAATTGCGCTCGCGCCCCTGCGTCAATTTGTGAGCGAAGAGGCGATCGATTCCTTAAAAATGCGAATTTGGCCGGGAACTGGTGAATGGACGCTTTATGAGGATGACGGACACAGTTTTGAGCATGAACAAGGTGTCTGGGCTACGACTAATTACAAAGTGTATTTGGAAGGGGATAAAATCATCGTTGAAATTGCCGCGCGGGAGGGGGAGTTTGCTATTTTAGAGCGCGAAGTTACGGTAGAAGTTGTTGGGATTGGGGAACAGCGATTTACCGATGATGGTACGGTGCGGCGCTTGATATTTGGATGATTTTCGCTCGCATGGTTTATGCTAGAGTGGGATTTATTCAGGGCGATCGCTCGTTTTGGTAGGATTTGAGATGGAAAGGGCGATCGCATCATCGGGTATAATTTGATAGGTCAAGGGCGATCGTCTCCTTAAAATCTGGTGAGCCTGTGATTCCTGTGTGGTTAGATTATATACATAAACAGATAGAATAAAGGACTAGAGATGGCATCAGAGAATGATCAAAAATCGTCAATAGTAAAGGCATCACCTACAAAAAGCTTTTTTGTAGATATGCTTACTCGTGATATTGAGCTAGAAGATGCTATTCTTGATCTTTTAGATAATTGTATTGATGGGATACAACGAACTATTAAAAATTCTCCTCCTTCCGACAATCCTTATGAAAAATTTTGGGCAAAATTAAATTTTTCAAGTGAAAGCTTCACAATAAAGGATAATTGCGGCGGTATACCAAGAGATGTAGCCCAGGATTATGCTTTTAGGATGGGAAGACCTAATAATAATGTCGATAATGATCTTTATACGATTGGGACTTATGGGATTGGGATGAAAAGATCTATTTTCAAAATGGGAAGAGCAAGTGAAGTAATATCAAAAACCGAAAAAGATTCTTTTAAAGTTACTATTTATCCTGACTGGTTAACGGATGATATGAATTGGGATTTACCCTTTGAATTAATTGAACCAGATTTAAACGAAAATGGGACATTAATCAAAATAACTGACTTACATCCGAGCATTATCAATGCTTTTTCATCACCGCAATCTATCTTACATAATTCTCTAGTAAGCAAAATTTCTCATTATTACAGCTATATAATTCACAAAGGTTTCACCGTTTCGATCAACGAAGTAAAAGTAACTCCGGAGCCTTTGAAACTTCTATGGGATGGCGCAAATCAGATAGATGGGCAAAATATTGCACCATATCTTTATGAAATGGAGAAAGATGGAGTTGAGATTAAACTAGCAATTGGGTTTTATAGACCTACAGCTAGTGAGGAAGAAGTAGATGAAGAAATGGCAGGTAATAGGAGGACTAGCGAAACAGCAGGTTGGACTATTGTTTGCAATGACCGTGTGGTACTGTATTGTGACAAGACTCGTTTAACAGGTTGGGGAGAAGAGAAAGTTCCTAGCTACCATCCTCAATTTATTGCAATTTCAGGAGTTGTATACTTTCGCAGTCCAGATGCAAGAAAGTTGCCCATTACGACCACTAAAAGGGGTATAGACGCTTCTTCTGATATCTACCTATATGTCAAAGATTTTATGCGTGAAGGGCTTAAGACCTTTACTTCATATACTAACAAGTGGAAAGGAAATCATGTTGAAGAAAAGCAGAGAGCAGAAAAAGCTCAACTTGTTGCTCCAAGTGAGCTGTTTGCAAGGATTCCAGATGACAAGTGGACTAAGGTTAAAAATAAAACGTCTAAATCTGAAAGAAAGTATCTTCCTTCTTTACCTGTGCCAGAGCCTCAGAATGGCGAAGTAAGCAAAAAAATTATAAGATTTTCTAGACCTGTAAAGGAGATAAACATAGTTGCTGAGTATTTGTTTGAAGGCTCAGCTTGTGAACCTTCAGATGTGGGAAATGAATGCTTTGAAAAAGTTTTAAGAGAGGCTATGCAATGAGTGGTGGATCAATTCCTTATCATTTAAGGGCTAACAAGGCGATCGATCGATATGCGTTTCTAGAATTACTTTCAAAAATAGATAGATCCTCTAGTATTTCTCAGTATAAATACATAGGCTTCGGCGGACATTCTCTGGAAGATTTCAAATACATACATTCGAGATTCGGACTAGGCAATATGCTCTCAATCGAAGAAGATGCAGATGTCTATAATCGACAAAAATTTAACCAGCCGCATAATTGTATTGATTGCCTTCTACAATCCAGCAGTCAATTTATAGATGAATTTCAGAGAACACAAGAAACTATTATTTGGCTAGATTACATGAAACCCAAGGAATTGCGAAAGCAAATAGAGGAATTTCAGGCTACTATTAGCAAGCTGGAGCTACTTGATATTATCAAAATTACTGTAAATTCTCATGCAGCATCCTACCTGCCATTAAAGCAAAGTATGAAGCCTTCGGATCTACCAAAAGAAAGAATAAGCCACCTAAAAGCAGTGTTAGGAGAAATTTTTCCTGCCGCCGAAGTCAAAGAAAATATGATGACAGAAAAGAGTTTCCCAGAGGCGCTACACCTAGTATTAAAGTATGCTGCTAATTTAGCAATGCTGGGGCAAAATGATATATATTTTCAACCTCTAACCGCTTTTTCGTATGATGACGGACAACAAATGCTTACAGTTACAGGAATCATACTTGAGCGAAATGAAAAGCAAGGTTTCTTTGCTAAAACAAATATAGACAAATGGGAACTTAGTAACATTGATTGGAAACCACCGCGACGAATTAACGTACCAGACTTAACAATTAAAGAACGATTGCACATTGATTCCCGCTTGCCAAACTCTGAAGCAAAGACTATACAGGATGAGTTAGGTTTTTTATTTGACTCAAAAAAAAGCGTATCGCTTGAGATGCTAGAGACTTATGTTCTATTTTATCGTCAATCACCCTACTTTTCAAGGATAGTTTTTTAGTACAATTAAATTCACAAGACTTTTTAAATTGCATTATCTCAGTCTTATATTTTCAAATATTGCGCCCTGTCAAGGCTGGGCAAACAGTTAATAACTACTATTATAATATACCGTCCGGGGATGAGTAGACCCGACACTAACCCACAAACTATGCAGCCCATCCAAATTACCACATTCCAAGCTTTGCGGCGCAGCCTGGGCCTAATAATCAAAGCCGCACCAATAGAACTCCGCAACTTAATAATACTCAACATCATTCGCGGTGCTGCTCCATCTGGCGTGCTATTTTTAAATAAATTAATCATTGATGAAGTCTCTCGGTTGCTGTCGCGAACCCAAACAGCACAGCCCTTAACTTTGATGCTGGATCATCCAATATTGCTGTGGAGTGTTGCCGGAGTCTTAACTCTCAAATTAGTCAGCGATTCCATCGAAACCATGAGTTCCTTTACTGTAACATCTTTGCGCGATCGCCTTCAAGGCGCAGTTGAAGGAAAAGTTCTCGAAAAAGTCGCCAACTTCGACGATATCGCCCTGTTTGAAAACCCGGAACTATTAAATATTGTAGAACTTGCAAAAACCGGAGTATCCAAAATACAGCAACTAGCATTCAGCATCAGCATGACAATCACGGGAATTTTTATTTTCATTCCATCTGTCAGCCTTGCTGCTGCTATAGCTTGGTGGGTGCCAGTGTTGATGTTAATTGCATCAATTCCCTCAATTTACATCGAAAGAAAATATACCAGAATCATCTGGAGAGTTCAAAAAAAGCAAGCTAAAATTAGTCGCGAAATGAACTTGTCAGCCCTAGTATTAACTGGGGAAGAATACGCTAAAGAATTGCGTTTATTTGGGTTGCAGGAACTTTGGCTCAAACGCTGGCAAAGTCAGTTCGTGCAGTTTTTTAGTGAAATGCAGGCAATCCGAAAAAAAGCATCAATTATTGTACTATTATGGTCGATATTTAGTAGGGTGGGAGTAGCTTTGCCCTTTGTTTATGTAGTAATGGGAGCTTTGGAAGGACGCTATACTTTGGGAGATTTAGCGCTATATTCTGGTTTGATTGTCCAAGTAGAAAACAGTTTAGAATTATTGATTAATAGTTACACTAATTTGTACGATATTAGCCTCGGTGTCAGTCCTGTTTTTCAACTGTTGGATCTGAAGCCAGAATTGCAGTCTCCGCGGGTAAATGTAGCATCTCGCTTGCCAAACTTGCCGGATAGCAGCCAAGATGTTGAGGTGAGAAAAGATAAAATTGGCATCGAGATTAAGGATTTATCTTTTTGCTATCCCGGTAGCACTAAAAACACAGTTACAGATATCAACTTAACGGTTAATCCGGGGGAAATGCTAGTGCTTGTCGGTGAAAATGGCGCGGGTAAAACGACTCTCGGCAAACTCCTCGGCCGCCTGTACGACCCGACAAGTGGTACGATCGCCTGGAACGGTCAAGATTTGCGATCGTACTCTCTAGCATACGTGCGATCGCGCATCGCAGTAGTCATGCAAGATTACGCCCGTTTCCCCTCGACTGTGCGAGAAAACGTCGGTTTCGGCGACTTGCTTTCGCTGTCGGATGACACCGCCATTAACGCAGCCATTTTTGAATCAGGAATCGCAGCCAAAGTCAACAGTTTAGAGCAAGGTTTAGAAACGCCCTTGGGGAAACAATTAGAAGACGGTATCGACTTATCCGGGGGACAGTGGCAAAGAATTGCGATCGCCCGCGCCCTCATGCGGCTTTCTACAGCCGAAGTCCTAATTTTTGACGAACCAACCGCCGCCCTCGATCCGAAGACAGAACACGAAATTTACAGCATATTCCGGCAAATCGCCGTCGGGAAAACAACGATTGTGATCAGCCACAGATTGGGATTGGCCAAAATTGCCGATCGCATCGCCGTGATGGAAAATGGTAAAATAGCCGAAATCGGAACCCACGACGAATTGATCGCATCAAACGGAATTTACTGCTCGATGTTCACCCGTCAAGCTAGCAGCTACATTTAGAATTAAACAAGGTGAATCCGCCGCTACCTAGAAAATCTTTTTCTTACCAGCAGCAGGATACCCAATATCAACAAGCCGAATGTTAAACCGAAAGCCAAACTCCCGATAATCGTGGCGGTGAAGGGATGAAGCGGGAGGGACAAATTGGGTTGCCATTTAATGGGTGTATCCTTGATTAGGGGATAGGCGGCTGAAAAGATTTGTCCGCCACCGATCGCAGTTCCGACAAAAAAGATGATATTCTCAAGTTGGCGATCGCTATTTTTATCGCTTTTTGCCTGTTCCGCGTCCAATTCCACCTGTTCGATTGCCACCATGCTGCTGATTCTGGAAATTGTCTGCTGGAACAAATCTTGATTGGCAATCAGGTAGTTTAAATATTTTTGGATTTGAATTTGATATTTGCGATCGGATAAATCTTGAAACTTATGCAAAAACTGCAAATCATCGCCAGCAATGGACAATGGTTTAATTTTAGCATAATTTTGGGCATAATTTTCGGCATTAATATCAATCGTAATACTGAATTCTCGCAAATGTCGCAATTCCTGAGCATATTCAAAGACTAGACTGCTGATTGCAGCCAACAAATTCTTTAAATCCGTGAGTTTAATTTCTCGATTTGCTTCCGCTTCAATTTTAGTAAATTCTGGCAGTAACTTTTCTAACTTGCTCGATATTTGTTGTCCAATGCCATAACTTTCCCTAGCCTGATTGTATACAAACAAGACTTTACTGCGAGCACACAGTAAATTGATCAAATAATAGTTAAAATTTGATGTTAGCGACTTCAAAGTATCGGGATGCTGTTGCAACCAGACTAAAATATGACACTGTTTGGCATAATTCTCATATTCAAAAACCGGGCTACCAAACAACTTTCCTTCGACAGTTAACTTCAATTCCGGTGCGATTCCCTCTCCGACAAAGGCCCGCACGCATTCCTCAGCCAGCGCGCGAAAACCATCATTATCATAGAACCCAACAGGTTCTGCATACAGCAATAATGTTTGTCCGATGGATGCTTGAATTTGATTCGGCAGCAGGCAACCTTGGGGATTAAATTCCTTTAAATCTGCTACTTGAATGGTAGCATTATTATAGTAAAAAGTCAAATCTGCGGCGTAGGTATCGTGAATTCGTTTTGCGTCAATCGAGCCGTATAGTTTGAGATTATCGGACAAAGTAAGCGGCTGAAATCTTAAAATTTTGCCATTGAGTAGCAGTTTTTGGTCGCTCAAATTCCCATCTTCGCCCGCTGGATGATACTGTCCGTCTTTGTAGCATATTAGCTGTTCTCGGATGAATTTGAGTTCAGGGAAATTGAATTTGTCGCCGACATTATCTGCTAGGGTTTGCCAGATATCTTCGGCATTTTTCGCTGGTTTTTGGTAGCCTTCGTCTCCGTCATTTCGCAGGTGAAAAGGATAGAGAGTGATGCTGGGATTTTTGATTTGCGTTGGTTCGTTCATAATCAAACCTTGTGGAATATAAGACATATTGCGAAAAATATTTGGCGAAAGGCCTCGGCGATTGAAATCGCGGCAATAAATGCCCCGGCGATTGAAATCGCGGCTACACAGACAAAACCTGCCTCCGCAGGTTGCAATAAATGCCCCGGCGATTGAAATCGCGGCTACACAGACAAAACCTGCCTCCGCAGGTTGCAATAAATGCCCCGG
>NZ_JAUBVX010000008.1:145963-146687 GCF_036706065.1 Microcoleus sp. A2-C3
CGATTGAAATCGCGGCTATAAATGCCCCGGCGATTGAAATCGCGGCTACACAAACAAAACCTGCCTCCGCAGGTTGCAAGATATTAATTCAATCTTAGTCCGCGGAGGCGGACATCGTTTGTATAGGCGCGATTTCAATCGCCCGCTATGTATCTTGCTATCTATCTATCTTGCTCTTAGTCCGCGGAGGCGGACATCGTTTGTGTAGGCGCGATTTCAATCGCCCGCTATCTTTTGGGTAAACGCGATTTCAATCGCCCGCTATCTTTTGGGTAAACGCGATTCCTAAGATTCCGTCCCCGAATCATCGGTTTCAACCACCAAAACCGACGGCCGAGACGGATATAGTCTCATCATATTATCCATCAGCACTTCCATCAACTCCCTCACAACTTCTTCCGGTGCATCGCCATCAGTACCACCAGGCCCAGCTTGCTCAATTTCGTTCTCTAAATTATCCTCAATTTGCGATCGAGTTTCGCACCAAGCCCTGATTTTTTCTGCGATAATATTCACATTATCTGTAGATTCCACATCCAGCGCAGCTAAATCATTAACAAATAACTTAGGTTCAGATGTTTTCAATAACTTCGCTAAACCCGCCACAATCTCTTCAGATGTATAATTATCGGGTAGTGACATTTTTACAGGGCTATTTCATTCTGGTTGAGTAGCTGATATGATAATAAAGTATTGTAGTCATTCACATGATATGTCATGTCTC